>WTHI01000082.1:4523-5962 GCA_011523185.1 Methanobacteriota archaeon | reverse complement strand
TGGAGTGATTGGCCATGCATGACCTAGACGTTCGATTCTTCTCTCAGCAGTTAATTCTAGGTCATGCTCTCCTTTAGGGCAGAATCCTCTGTATTCACAGCCCTTGCACCTAGCTAATGGATCTGGGTCGATATGGGGTTCAGCAGGTATGCCACCCGCGTCGAAATGTCTCAATGGTGCAGGCTCCGGTGGACAATCGTCTATCGATGGATTTTCCGCTCTCAAGAGTTGATAGAGTTCAGCAATTTCCTTTTGGTAGGTCTCCATTTCAGAAATTTCTGGTAATTTAATTGACTTTACAGTCCCAGTTCCAAGATACCAAATTTCTAGATTGCTGACTTGTTCAGAGCGTGAATGAGATTCCCACCAAAGCCAAGCGTAGAGTCGTAATTGCTCTACATAACTGAAAGAACGATCTCCTTTTCCTATACTTGCCTTGATATCGACTATATTGATTGAGTCATCCCAGCGATATACCAAATCATATTCACCTTGGAACCAACCCTCTGGGATACAGGTTGTTTGAGTAAATGACTTTGAATCTGGATCTACGAACCAAGGTCTTGTTATTTCCCAAGCCTCACACCAAGTGGTGCTTCCTTGTGCCTGAGCACAGGGGTGTGGAGAATTCCATTTTAGAGGGAAACCATCTGGTGCAGGGATTTCATCTCGAGCTTCTCCTCTCCTCCAGGATTCTAACCTAGGGCCGCCATTCGCAGCCATACATTTCTCGACTTCATCGAGATGCATCTTGATTCCTTCATGTATCATTTCTATGCATTCTTCAGGTTCAACATCCTCCAACGAGCCAGCTCTATTTTGTGTCGATTGCCAATCTTCAACCGCTGCCTCCCAGCACCTATCAAAGTGAACCTCAACTCGTGAAAGAGCCCATTCCATAAGCGCCTCTCTACTAGTAGGCCAGTCTTCTACAGGCCTAGATGAAAGTCTAGCAGCCATCCAATTTTCTTCGTCTTCCCAATCTGGTGCACCATTTTCATTCAATGGTGAAATAAGACTGTCAGATGCATCCGGAGTAATTAGAGAAGGCGAATCACGAAGTACTCTGCAGATGCATTCCTCTGCAGCATTTCCACGAATAATTACCGGTGGCATTGGGCCTTTGAGTCTCTCTTGATAAGCATAATACCACTGACGAGGACAAGCCTTCCAGAGGTTTACTTGAGATGCGGAAAGGCGACGAAATGGGTCGACACCTGTCGCCTCAGCATCGTACGTCTGCACCGGCATACCATTCTATCTATCTCGAGAGTACATGAACTCAACGATTTAGATATACCACTGTCATCTCTAATCTTTCGTGAGTTGGATGCACTTCAACTAAGGAAATTGGCGCTTCAATTTCCCCAACTAATTCTTCTGCCATAGAAAGAGGAAGTTCGATTCTTTCATTATCTGAATCATACAACATGAATCTC
>WTHI01000082.1:0-4423 GCA_011523185.1 Methanobacteriota archaeon | reverse complement strand
AAATCGAGAAAGTGGAAGCGAATTTCATCCAAACCGGCTTCGGCGAAATCTTTCGCCCACTCAGCCTTGAATGGAATACTGGTATACATGTGTAAATGGAAATCATTACCGAATTCGTTTTTGAGAATTTTACACGCTTCCAAAACTCTCTCCCTTGCCATAACAGGATCTCCTCCGGTAATTCCCGCTCCAGTAGCATTCATCGCTCGAGCCTCTTCGATTACTGCATCCCAGTCTCCAATTTCCACTCTACGTTCATTTGCGAACATCCAATCTATTTCGCGACGATTCTCTGAAAGTGGACAATAATCACACATCCAATGGCAATGACCTGTGATGAACAATACTAGCTTCGAACCCATCTGACATTGGATACAGCCTTCCGTATCGTCAGCGATTGCAGGTTCAGGAAGGTCTGGGACATTCGGAAGCCGAACTGAAAATGTCATGCTATCGCCTCCTTTGCGGTCTGCAATAGCCATTCATGGAAAGCGTAGTCTTGTGATAATTCAGGATGGAAAGTCAACGCTAATCTATTTCCATGTTTTACTCCGACAACTTCGTTTTCAAGAGTTACAACGACTTCTGAAGTATCTCCAACCTTGGTAAATCTGGGAGCACGAATGAAAACTCCGGGAAACTGCCTTCCAAGTAGTGTTGAATCTAAGGCACTTTGGAATGAATCTACTTGGCGGCCGTAGGCATTACGGTCAATCTCGGCGGCGACCAAAGGTTCGCCGCCGTCTTGGGGATCACATAGCAAAATTGCTCCAGCACAAGTACCTAGGACAGGTCTTGTGCTGTCTTCTCGAATCCAACTAAAAATTGCAGGTAAAAGTTCGGAAGCAGAATCGTTCCCTGTAAGTCGCATGGTTGTTGACTCACCCCCTGGAAATACAAGTGCGTGGGGTTGAGCATTCTCTAGATCTGTTGCCTTACGTAATTCGTGTATTTCAATTTCAATTCCAGAGTCTTTAGCCGCTGCATTAAGCGCTGTCATGTGGACATGGCGAGCACCCTGAAGCATGACCAAGCCTATGCGAAGCACGAACCCTGCGGCTAAATCATACTGCTTGAATCCAACCCTCTGGGCGCAGAAGTGCTGAAAGACCGTATAGCACGCCCTAGGGGCGTGGGAGAATCGCGCATCCACAACTTCGGCGCTGGTCCGGCAGTGCTTCCATTATCGGTTGTAGAGGAGGTTCAGGCGGCTCTTCCAAATCTTCACAACAGTGGTTTTGGGCTATGTGAAATCAGTCACAGAAGTGACACCTTCCAAGCGGTTGTAGATAGTGCAATGGATCGAATTCGCAGAGTATTATCCGTGCCAGATGATTACACGATTCTTTTCTTACAGGGGGGTGCATCTCTGCAATTCTACATGACCGCCCTTAATCTTCTAAAACCAGGAGAGCAGGCAGATTTTATCGAAACTGGAATTTGGTCAAAAAAGGCGATTGCAGAAGCAAATCGAGTTGGTCAAGCAAACAATATTTGGAGTGATTCAGAGAATGGCTTCCGATGTATTCCGGGCGAAGATGAGTATGCTATTTCTGAGGACTCAATCTATCTTCATTACACCTCAAATAACACTCTAATGGGCACTCAGCACCACCACTTACCCGACTCCGGAGGCAAACCAATCGTGGTGGATGCTTCCTCGGATATCGCAGGGGTTCCAATTGATGTATCCGCTCATGATGTAATCTATGCAGGGGCGCAGAAGAATCTCGGACCCTCGGGAGTGACTCTGGTAATTCTATCTCCTTGGGCTTTGGCTAGAGCAAAGGAAAACTCAGAGGCAGGAAGACTTCCAACAATGTTAGATTATACAATCCACACTTCCAAAGGTTCTCTCTTTAACACTCCAAACACCTTCGGAATTTTTGTTCTGGATTGCGTTTTCAAATGGCTGGAAGAAAACGGAGGATTAGCCGGTTCAATTGAGAGGAATCGGGCGAAATCATCTCTTCTATACGAGGAGTTAGACAGTTCCGATATGTGGGTTCCGCATGCAGAAAAATCTTCTAGATCAGTCATGAATGTGACTTGGAGATGCGCTAACGAAGACCTAGAGAGTATATTCCTAGAAGAGGCTCAAGCCGCGGGATTAGGCGGCTTGAAGGGACACAGATCGGTAGGTGGAATCCGAGCTAGCCTCTACAACGGCTGCCCAATAGAGTCGGTAGAGGCATTAGTCGAGTTTATGCGCGGATTCAGAGAGCGACATTCCTGAGGAATATACTTGGATGCTCAAGCGGTTATCGAAAGCCTCGATTTTACCTTGTTGAATCACGAAGCTACGGAAGAAGAACTAGAGGGATTTGTTTCACGGGCAAATTCCTCAGAAGTTGGGGCAGTGTGTGTATTTTCCGAACATTTAAAATTCGTCAAAGAACGATTGAATCCGGAGATTAAATTAGCAGTGGTAGCCGCTGGATTCCCAATTGGTAATTCTGATATCAATGAAATTAGTCATGCAATATCGAGTGCAGTAGAATCTGGAGTCGATGAGATAGACGTGGTACTTGAACCAAGGAAAGAAGAAAATTTCCCAAATGAAATCGAACTTGAGTTGCTCAAGGAAATGAGAAGTGCAGCAGGCGAATGCGTGCTCAAGGTAATTCTTGAGACTCCACTATTACAGGAACGAGAAATGCGAGCAGTTGCTAGAATGGCTCTTGCAGCAGGGGTGGATTTCATCAAAACCTGCACCGGTAAACGTGGAGGCTGCAGTGATGATGCAGCGGCAATTTTCGCTTACGAAGTGATGCGGCATGAGCGAGCCTTTGGAGAAAAGCTAGGTGTGAAATTATCCGGAGGTATTGGAAACATGGATGATGTGAATAGGCTAACTAGTATTGTCAATCAACAAGACCCGAGCATAATCAAAGATGGATCTAGAAGATTCAGAATAGGTGCATCCTCACTTTTGGATTCAATTGAAGGAAAATCCTAGACACGGCGAAATCAAAAGCAAAATGGCCTTGTGAATGACATGCAAGCCGGTTTGGACTTCGGTGTTCTGAAGGAATCAGACACCTGGAAGGCCTTTGGAATTGGCGTGGTTTTATTCTGTATTATCGGGTTCGCTTCTCTCTCATTGTTTGGATTAACCTCCTCCATTTACGGCACCTCTGATGACATTTCGGAAGTCCCTGATTGGGTTGCCCCATCTATGAACAGAGAAGGGATAGACGACCTCTACACCGCTGAGGATGGAACAATCCAATTGAGTAGCCTGCGCGGTCATGTGGTAATCCTAGATTTCATGGCAATAGATTGTGCCAATTGCCACTATGTTCAGGAACATATCGATGACAATCTTGCAGAATGGGAAGGTCTTGATGGAGAATACCCTGTAATTGCAGTATCGATTGCAACTTGGTATCAGTATGAATCGTTTGAACAAATTAACGCAACATTTGGTGATCCCGAATCCAACCGACACATGCCATGGCCAATCGTAAATGGAGGCGATGATGTTGTACTTCTGGAGGATGGAGAAAGAGGAGATATTACCGAATATTATTCTGCCCAATCTATTCCTCTTGCTTTGGTTATCGACCACGAAGGGTTTGTTGTCGCAAAAGAAAATACAGGGACTCCACTCGATGGCTGGAAGAGTTTTGACAGTGCTATAGAGGCAGCCAATCTTGGAGAGGCAGAGGACCTCAGAATGGGAATAAAGAAGGCAGACCGATCTGTTTCAGGAGTTTTCATTATCGGATTATTCCTCGGGATTTTGGTCTACTTCTCTCCTTGTGCTTTCCCAGTCTTGCCTTCATTCATCACGTATTATCTCAGTCTAGGTATGAGAGAGGATGAATTACGGCAGGAAGGAAAATTGACTGGAAGGATGCCAAATTCGTTTGAAGTCGGTGGGTATGCAGCCTTAGGTCAGTTAACCTTCTTCACAATTGTTGGAATAATCATCTTTGGACTAAGTGAGGTCATACCACTATCTGGAGTTCTCCACCAAGTGGCAATTGCAATAGCTTGGTTACTTCTAATCCTTGGAAGTCTGATGTTGTTAGGTTGGACCAGTCATTTACTGGCAGGAGTCCAGCGAATTTTGGATAAATACCAAACAAGGGAAACTGATGAAATTTTCACACCTCGAAGAAATATGTATCTTTGGGGAATTGGTTATTCGGCCGCATCAGTCGATTGTACTGCTGCGGCTGTGTTCCCATTTGTAGCATGGTTAACCGTAGTAGGAGAAGGGGCGTTCATAGCCGGACTTGGTGGATTGATTCTCTCTGTTACAATGCTAATGGTAATGGTGACGGGACTAGTAGGAATGGGGCGACAAGCCATGATTGGCTTCCTTAGAAAGTCCACAGGGATAGTCAAAGCTACAGGAGCATGGATGATGATGTTTGCTGGCATCGGATTATTGGTTTACCTAACTCAACCAGAA
>WTHI01000089.1:0-6080 GCA_011523185.1 Methanobacteriota archaeon | reverse complement strand
CGGATGCCAAAGGAGGAGCTGCGCTTTCGATTGCTCACACCACAGGACGCCCTATCGTTCTAGCAGGGGTGGGTCAGGGCTATGATGACCTACAAGACTTCGAACCGGATTGGCTAATTGATTCGATACTATCGCAAGAGGTTTGACCGCGTCTTTCTTCAACAACACCTCTTGTGTCATCATGAACATGTCAGCGGATGAGTCCAAGACCGCCCTCATCGTGATTGGAAACTCAATCACAGAAGGCCGTTTGCAAATGGTTCTCCGCAAGCGCGGCTGGGCTTCTGAAGTAGTCAAAGACGGAGATAAAGCGGTCGACGAATTCGTTGCACTGAGGCCTGATTTGGTATTCATTGCAGTAGATATTCCTACTCTCGACGGCCATGTAGCGGCGCTGGAGATGAGAGAATCCGATCCAAAGGCCCGCATAGTCTTCGTATCCAGCAGAGGTAGAATCGACTTAGCAGAAGATGCAGCATATTCAGCCGGAGCAGTAGGCGTTCTTATGACGCCATTTACAGACTCTTCAATCGAAGAATCATGGAATGGTTGGATGGGCAAAATCCCCGAAGCACCCGGGCTAACCGATTTGGACGCCCTATACCCTACTCTGGAAGACCCCGAACCAGAACCTCCTGCACTACCTACTTTGCCAGGAATGCCGCCACCACCGGGAGCGCCAATGCCACCTATGGAAGGCATCGAGCTGCCACCTCTTCAGCCAAGTGAACCGGCCCCCATAACCTCGCCAACAAAAAAGAAGCCGAAAGGACGTTGGATAATCCGATTATTTCTCCTATTAATTATCTCAGGCGGAGCCATAGGCGGCGCGCACTACGCCGGTTTTCTAGATCTAAACTCTCTAATCGACCAATTGACTGGAATGGTCTGAGATAATCATTGACCGTCATCAATTATTTTTGCTGGGACATGTGATACTATCACACTTCCTTCTGGTGCATCGGTAATCGTTTTCACCGATACGGAACTGTCTGTGAGTAAACTCTCGTCACCAGCAGACATCCTCAAACCAATTCTCCATCGCTTGATAACTTCTCGAAGGAAAAAAAATCCAACAAATAAGAGGGTCACGATGAAAATCAAGTAATTCAAAATCGTCTCGAGCATTATTGCCCCTCACGCTCACAGAGTGCTTCGAAAGATGCACGTGCGTACTCAGCCGCAGCATCGAGCCTAGATTCGGCACGATGGATGCCCGAACCAACAATTATCGCATCAGAACCCGCTAGAACCGCTTCTCTCGGGTGTCCATATCTTTGCCCCATATCGCCATCTCCAACTGCAAGATTCACCCCTGGGGTCCAAATCATCTGTGAATCTCCTACCTTTTCTCGTAATGCTGCGACTTGCTCGGCGGAACTACCATTTCCAATGAATCCAATTACGTTCGGAGAACCTCCGCCTGTGGCAATCACTTCATCAGTATAATCTGCATTCAGTAGATTGCCACTACTAGACATCTGAGCAAGTAACAGAACACCTCCGATTCTCTCAACATCTGCCCAGCCTGCTGCTATTCCATCAACAATATCAGGCCCAGAGATTCTGTGGGCGGTTACAATATCCGCCCACGAACGGATATCGTGTACCCCAGCCATCTGATTTTGCGAGACCTTCCCGATATCTGCGAATTTTCGGTCTTCGAATAGTAACAAGTCGTGCTTATTTGCAGAGTCTACAAGACCTTGCCAAGACTCTCTTGAGAAATCGTCTACCATGTCAACGTGAGTCTTTAGTGCAGCGATATGAGGCCCCACTTCTTCGACCAAATCGACCAACTCATCTACGCTGCGCATATCAGCCGCTAGACACACCAACGACCGCTTTCTAGCGGCGGTTTCCATGTAGCGATGAGCCAACGGATTGGCGCAGGAAGCCCAGCGCGCACCCCAGAGGTCTTCGGCTCGCATCAAGTCATTCCGCCAACACGACCGTCTCAAGTCTTTCCCTATAATGCCACAGTTCAGGCCAAAGGCCTGTACCTGTTTATTGATAGACGGCACGACACAGGAGCGAGCCACCGAGGGCAATTCATGGGCACGACAACCCCGGTCTTTTCTTTCGAAGTCACTACTAGAGACCTCGCTGGCCTTCCAGATGCAAGAGGCGACTCCGTCAAGAGTATGCTAGCCTCAAATTACAACCTAAATGTAGAATCTGTGAGAGTTATTCTAGGCTATCAAGTGCGAGCGAAATTATCGCCGGATGAGGCTGAAAGGACAGTTTACGATCTATTTGCAGATCCTGTGATGGAGGAAGGAAGCGTCAACAATCGTTTACTCGATAACCCAAAAATTTTCTCCGAAGTGCCTCAAATCGTAATTCAAACCGGATTCAAGCCAGGAGTTACAGACAACGCTGGCCAAGCCGGATTGGATGGATTACTGACACTATTCCCCCACTTAGCAAACGATGCTGCTGTAGCCACAACACGAACCTATGCATTCTGGGGAGTCCCCGAGAATACATCTGCAGAATGGCTAGCGAGTAAATTGCACAACCCAATGATCGAGCGCGCCTCCATGGCTAGCCAATCAGAGTGTGAGAAATCGGCATGGCCCTCTCTAGATTTCCCAGACCGGCCAGCACTAGAACAAACTACACCAGCGATTGTAGATTTGGAAGTCTCTGATGAGGAATTAATCGAAATATCAGAGACGGGGTTGCTAGCCCTCAATTTGAATGAGATGAAGGCCATACAATCGCATTATAGAGAGCCATCTGTAAGAGAAGCTAGAGAGCAATTAGGACTACCACCAAACGCACCTACAGATGCGGAATTGGAGTGTTTAGCACAGACTTGGTCTGAACACTGCTCTCACAAAATATTCGCCGCCAAAATTCACCACAAAGACACGGTGACAGGCGAAGACTCGACAATTGACTCTCTATTCAAAACACACATCATGAAGCCAACCCTTGATATTCAGAAAGAGGTCGATTGGCTCCTGTCGATTTTCCATGACAACTCGGGCGTAATCGCTTGGAATGACGAATGGAGTCTTTGTATGAAAGCAGAAACTCACAATTCTCCAAGTGCATTAGATCCATTCGGCGGGGCGATGACAGGAATAGTCGGCGTTAACAGAGACATTCTAGGCACTGGTTTAGGCGCCCGCCCAATCGCAAATACCGACGTATTCTGCTTCGGTCCACCGAACTACTCTGGCAACATACCGGAAGGGCTCTTCCACCCATCTCGTGTTTTCCGAGGCGTGCACGCTGGAGTTAGAGCGGGTGGAAACGAATCTGGAATTCCAACCGTCAATGGCGCGATTATCTTTGACGACAGATATCTCGGAAAACCACTCGTTTACTGTGGAACAGTAGGGTTGATGCCGCGCACACTTCCTGACGGAAGAGAATCTCACGACAAAACCCCGACCCCCGGAGACATCGTCTACATGGTCGGCGGAAGAGTGGGTTCTGACGGAATCCACGGAGCGACCTTCTCTAGTTTGGAACTGACGGAAGAAAGCCCAAGTTCTGCAGTACAAATCGGAGATCCGATTACACAAAAGAAAATGCTTGACATGATTATTGAGGCTCGCGATGAGGGGCTAATCCAAGTCATCACCGACAATGGAGCAGGAGGGCTTTCAAGCTCAGTAGGAGAAATGGCCGAACTGACAGGAGGCGCCGACCTAGACCTTGCTGTAGTTCCATTGAAGCAAGCCGGTTTGAGCCCTTGGGAGATACTAGTTTCTGAGTCGCAAGAGAGGATGACAGTAGGAGTAAGTCCAGAGGACTGCGCCGCATTTGAGGCGTTAGCAAAACTCCACGAAGTAGAGGCAACTGCCGTTGGAACATTCACTGATTCCGGCGCATTTGTGGTCAGAATGGGAGAAGATGTAGTCGCCCATCTTCCAATCTCCTTCCTTCATGATGGCTGCCCCCAATTAGAACTCGATTCAGAATGGACACCACCAACCCATGCCGAACCAATACTCCCTGATGTATCCGAAATGGGAGAAGTCCTTCTTCGTCTAATGGCTCGCCCTAATATTGCAAGTAAGGAATGGTGGGTCCGCTCCTATGATCACGAAGTTATCGCACAATCCGTAATCAAACCATTTTGTGGAGTTAATCATGATGCACCAGGAGACGCCGCAGTAATCGCTCCAATTCAAGGCCAAACCCAAGGAGCCGTAATTTCCAATGGGATTGTGCCGAGATATTCAGACATCGATGCCTATGCTATGACCGCGGCAAGCATCGATGAAGCCCTTCGTAATGCAGTATGTGTAGGTGTAGACCTCGACCTAATCGCCGGATTGGACAACTTCTGTTGGCCCGACCCGGTAGAGTCGGCTAAGACACCCGACGGGCGCTACAAATTGGCACAATTAGTCAGAGCAAATCGCGCCCTCGATGATGTCTGTAGGGCATACAATTTGCCGTGCATAAGCGGTAAGGATTCGATGAAGAACGATGCCACATTGCACGGCGAGAAGATCAGCATACCTCCCACAATTCTGTTCAGTCTAATTGGTAATCATTCAGATGTCAGAAAGGCGGTTTCAAGCGATTTCAAGTCCGTAGGAGACCAAATCTATCTTTGTGGAGAATCTCATCATGAACTCGGCGCTAGCGAATTGTCCTACATGCTTCGAGACGAGTCAAACGGCAAGTCAGGAATAGGAGGAAGAGTACCAGAAATCGATGCAAGCCGAAATCTAGCAATGTACAGAGCACTAACTAATGCGATGGAGAGCAACCTCGTTGCTAGTGCCCACGATTGTAGCGATGGTGGATTGGCAGTATCTCTCGCGGAATGTTGCTTTGGCTCCAACTCAGGTGCAGACGTGGACATCTCCTCAATAATGTCCGACTGCAACCAAATCGATGCTTGGGGCGCTCTATTTGGGGAATCTCTAGGGCGTATTTTAGTCAGTGTAAAATCGGATGACTGCGAAGCATTTGAGGCATCTATGTCGGGGCATGCGTGCTACAATTTGGGAACCGTTGTCGATGGTGACAAAATCTCAGTAAACAATGGAGACGATAGGCTATTTTCATCTTCGATGAGTAATTTGAGAAGTGCTTGGAAAGGCACTTTGGATGGAGGCGGCCCGCAATGAATCAAGTCCGTGTAGCAGTTCTTTCCGGCTTCGGAATCAATTGCGAGACCGAGACAATGGCGGTTTTCGAAATGGTCGGGGCGACAGCCGACCGAGTCCACGTAAATCGACTGGTAAATGGAGAAATGAGTCTAGACGATTACCACATCATGGCCGTCCCGGGCGGCTTCTCCTTCGGAGATCACCTAGGTAGTGGAAGACTCATGGGTAACAGGCTGAGATTTGGTCTAAGAGATCAAGTTAGGCGTTTTGTTCAATCAGGTAAGCTGGTAATTGGAATTTGCAACGGTTTCCAAGTCCTTGTCAAGATGGGCCTGCTTCCAGGTGACGAAGAAGTCAGCCTGACACAAACAGCATCACTAGCACTGAATGATAGCGGCCATTACGAAAATCGATGGGCGACTCTAGAGTTTGACCCGAATAGTCCGTGCATATGGACGAAAGGAATCACTAGAATGAGAGTCCCAGTTCGCCACGGAGAGGGGAAGTTCGTCACCAATGACAGAGAACTTCTAGATCGTTGGTCTGAATCTGGGCAACTGGTGGTCCGCTACGTTGACCCTGCTACAGAATACCCTAGTTCAAGCGACGAAGTACTCCCATACCCAATATCACCCAATCAGAGTTGGCGAAATATTGCGGGAGTTTGTGACCCAACGGGGCTCGTCTTCGGCCTGATGCCACACCCCGAGGCTAACCATTCGACATGGCTAGGCGCCACCTGGACAAGGGATGTAGAGGATGGAGAACACGGCGAAGGTGAAGGCCTGGCAATATTCAGAAACGCCGTTGGATATGCAGAACGAAACCTTCTCTGATTGCCTATCAGCTAGAGCAAGACAGCATAGAACACCCAATCCTGTGCTCTGCCCACCCCGGTCTCTTCTGGAACCATTTAGACTCGTATTCGAACTGCTCTTCGTATGGTGATTTAAGCAAATGGTGAAGTTCTTCCGCTACAGTATAATCTCCTTTTTC
>WTHI01000040.1:0-22355 GCA_011523185.1 Methanobacteriota archaeon | reverse complement strand
GCTATTGCGATTGCAACAGCAGTGAATACCCATCCGTCTACCGAGCCATGATGCAGGGCTCCGGCTACGAAGTTGAGATTGGCTGCATTCAACATGACCTCTATGCACATCAAAACGACGATGGCATTCTTTCGGCTGAATGCCCCGATTAATCCGATACCAAATAGAATGACACCCAGACCGGCAATCCAGCTTGCTTCTATCATCACTCATCGCCTCCCATGTCATAGAGCAGGTTGACTAGGCGCTCGTCACGAACTAGGTAAGATGCGCCAATCATCGCCATCGAGAGTAATATTCCGAGAACAACTGTGACAATTGCCCAATCATCGAGTATTGATACAGCAAATTCGAGTGTGGTTGGAGCGCCGGCAGCCGATTCCCCCCACATTGGATGATCCATCACTTCTCTTAGAAGAATTAGGACGAAAGCGAATACCCCTAAGCGGGCAATGATTCCCATTGACCTCATTCAACATCACCTTCCTGTATTTGGCGTCGAGTTAACATAACTCCGAACTGTACCACCAGCATTACCGAACCAAGGTAAACAAGAATCTGAATTGCCGCCAACATCTCGGCGTGAGCCAATACCATTACTCCAGCAACGGCGAAGAATGTCATCATTAGCGAGAGAAGAGAATGAGCTACTCTCCTTGCATAGACACATCCCAAGGCTCCGAGGATAGCAACAAGCGCCATAATGACGAATGCAACCGCCTCGAAATCAATAGCCATTGGAATCAAGCCTCCGCTTCCTTGGCAGCTCTAGCTGCCTTTCTTTCGCGCTTATCCTTCTCTTTCTTCGCGCGCTTTGCAAGTTCCATATCGACTCGCTCTTGGTGGACGGCTGGAAGGACACGAGTTCTATCTGCGTCGAACCATAGGTCTTCACGAGAGTATCCAGACATTCCATCATACTCATTGGTCATGAAGAATGATTCGAACGGACATGCTTCCGCACACAATCCACAGAACATACAGCGGCCGATATCGATTCTGCCGCTGACGATATCAGTCTCCGCCGGCTTGAGTTCAGTGGTTGAGATGTCTTCGATACCTGATCCGTCCATCCAACGCACGGTTGCTGTATCGCCGGAGATGTCGATTACTTCGGCGAAATCGTATTGTTGTGGGGCTGCAGTATGCTCGTTGACCAAGTCGAATTCCTCAATTTCTTCGAATTCTTCTTTTGGCTTAGCGGCGTACCCACCTGCCTCGACTTCTGATCCATAGCCGTGCCACTCGTCGTCTTCCTCGGCTAAGTCAAGAACATTGACTCTAACTTCAGAGGTCATATGCAGACAGTCATTTGGACAAGCCTTGACACATGCCTTGCAAGCGGTGCAAGTTTCCCAAACAATTCCAATTCTACCGTTGTAATTTCCTGGAACAAATAACCATGGTTCCATGTCCTCTAGTCGTTCATAGGGGTACATGACCGTAACAGGTCGCTCAAGGAAAGGAAGTAGATCGGTAGACTCTCGATCAGCAGCATATGTGTGACCTTCTGAAAGATGGTCACCACCAATTCTAGCTTGGGTAAAATCATCTGTCATTGTGACTTCTTGACCATGATAATTATTCTTCAAAAGACCCAATCTTCCTAGGAAAGGAACGGTTCGCAATGCCGTTTTCATCGTCATCCACATTGGCTTGATAATCAGGTTGCGGAAGTTAGGAGCCGCGTGTGGGTGTCCAGTGTTATACTGCTGTGATTTGTCCATTTCTTCACCTCCAATCTAATCTCTGTGAGTACCAGGGCTCGCCTTCTCCAAGGTCTGTGTGTGGTACATCCTTCGGTTCAGTTCCAACGCATCTTCATCTTCATCCAAGGCGAGGACTACGAAAGCGACTATGAATGAGCCGAATAGAACTGGGACCGCCCAAATCGGCCAGCCTCCTGCTGCAGTACTATCCCACACCTCGAGGCGAAGCCAGATTGCTACGGCAAGATTGACCATAGAGGCTGGAAGGAGCCAGCGCCATCCAAACTCAAGAATTTGGTCGGTACGAACACGATGTAGGGATGCACGAACCCATACGAAGAATGCGAACATTAGGTATGCCTTGAGTAGTAGAACTACCAATCCAGGCGTTGCATTTGCTAGGAAATCAAAGACGACTCCAACATACGGAAGGCCTACCAAAGTGTCTTCGAATGGTAATTGCCAACCGCCTAGGAAGAATAGTGCAAAGAGGATGCAAGCCGCGTAGGCTCGCATCATTTCGACAGCGAACATAAGTCCCCAACGGATTCCACCGTATTCTGTCCACCAACCCTCAACCAATTCGGCCTCTGCCTCAGGCATATCGAATGGAATACGCTCAACTTCGGCGATCATTGTGATTAGGAATAAAGCGGCACCCAAGGGCATGATGAATAGATTCCAAGTGTTACTTGTCTCGATTTGGAAATCGACTATTTCTAGAATGTTGAAGGAGCCTGAAATTACCGCAATAGCGAGGACGCTAATCAGTAAAGGTATCTCGTAAGCGGTAAGTTGTGCCGCGGACCTCATTCCTCCAATGAGTGTGTACTTGTTGTTTGACGACCAACCCGCGAAGAAAACACCGAGTGGTGCAACTCCGAATATTGCCATCATAAATACCAATGACAACTCTGGGTTAGCAGCCCATATGTGTGGTCCGAATGGGATGAATGCATAGACCATGATTGTCGTTGCAATAATGATTACAGGAGCGGTTTCGAAAACCAATCTGTCGGCCTTTGTTGGGACCATGTGTTCCTTGGTAGCGAACTTTAGGAAGTCGGCTAGCGCTTGGAAGAAACCTGGGAATAGGAACCAGATTCCGTGGTATCCTCTATTGTGAACGCGATCTACTGCAACGTGCTTTGATTTGTTTCCAAAGCTAGAGTTCAGCATACCGTTTACCCATCCAATTGGAGCACCTATCCCAAACGGTAGTTGATTCCACCATTGGCCTGCGGTCGTATGGCCTTCGCCAATCCACAAACTTCTGAGGCTGGTAGTTGCACCCAATCTGTCCATCAATCTCGCTATGAATTTGCGCTCAATGTATGGAACTACCATCAAGGTGAGCATCATTGTAGCAAAGACAATTGTACACATTATAGTAGTGAATAGGAAAGTTTCGAGAGCACCCTGAATGCTTGCAAATCCTCCTTGCAAGTTGACAGAACCTAATGGACCCAATCCAATATCACTTGAAGGCAGTAAGTCATGAACTTGGTCCATTGACCAACCGACGATAGACTCCATCCATCCACGGACGTCTAACCAATCGCTAGTTCCTGCCATTGTAAATCACCTGTCGGTTTCTCCAATACATGGATCGAATGAACCCATAATCGCAGGAATATCGGCCACTTTGTAGCCAATCATACACTTTGCAGCATAAGGAATTGTGATGAACATTGGAGAACGGATTGAAACTCGATAAGGCATCTTTCCTCGACCTTCGCCTCCTCCTGCGATGTAGAACATCGATTCACCTCTACTATCTTCGAAGTGGTGGCTTCCGTAGGTCCCCTCGGGGGCTCTTGATGGTGCTTTGGCGATAATCTTCGGATCTCCTGGTTCGTGATATGTTTCAGAGCCACCTGGCATCTTATCGAGTGCTTGGAGAACCATTGATGCGCTCATTCGCATCTCTTCAACTCGAACTCGATAACGGTCGTAACAGTCTGCACCCTTGATTGAAGAACGCTCGACAGATGGTTGCCAATCGAGTTCGCTGTAAACAGAGTAAGGGTGAGCCCAGCGAACATCGTAATCAACACCGGCGGCTCGAACATTAGGTCCGGTTACACCGTGATTGATCATTTCCTCGGGCTTGGCGTAGCCTACTCCTTGGCTTCTAACAAGGAATACTGTGCTCTCATCAAATAGCGCCTCATATTCCTGAATTCGATTGAGGAATAGCTTCAATTTCGCCTGAGCACGCTGAGAGAATCCGTGAGGTAAATCTCGCTTTACTCCGCCTATTCTTGGGAAGTTGTAGTGCATTCTTGAACCACCCAACTCTTGGAGTAAATCCATCATCATCTCGCGCTCACGCAGGCACCATACCATAATCGAAAGATTACCTATGTCTGGACCGTACGCACCAAGCCACATTAGGTGGCTAGCGATTCTCTGTAACTCGACTGCGATGAGGCGAATGTATTCAGCTCGCTCAGGGACTTCTACACCGAGTAGGTCTTCTGCGGCATAGATGTAGGAGTGTGACCAGGTGTTTGCACTTGCATAACATAGTCTATCACAATAGGTTGTAATCTGAGTGAAGTCACGTGCCTCGCAGATTTTCTCAACACCTCGGTGGATGTATCCCAAATCTGGTTCAGTATCAACTACAGTTTCTCCATCAACTTTGACTTTCAGAGTCCAAAGCCCGTGAGTCATTGGGTGTTGAGGGCCCATCGAAATCCACATTTCTGCCATCTGAATCCCTCCTTACTTGATCTTACCAGCATCAGCTGGCTTCCTCATGAATCCTTGAGCATCGTCGTACATTTCTTCAAATCCATGATAGCGCAACTTGTGTTGCTTCTGTAATGGATGATACCCTACTGGAGTTTCATGTGGATTGAGGACGCGGCGCATTCCTTCATGGCCCTCAAAGTCGATTCCAACGAGGTCCCAAGTTTCCTTCTCATTCCAATCAGCTCCAACCCATAGGTCTTGAACAGAGGCGACCATCGGTTCTCGTGTATCAGGTAGTGAAATGCTAATTTGAATCTCCATAGGGATATCGACACCAGTGAGAGTTTCTGCATCGGTGATATTTGGTTGAACGACACCTTCTATTGCTGCCGGATCTTTAACTCCGGTTCGCATTAGGTGATAGACTACCTCCCATGTCTTGTCGGCTGCCTCCGGCCAGTGAATCCCGGTAATCATTGAACAGTGGTCAACAGCATGGTCTGTTGCTAGAGCCTCTGCTAATTGCCTCCATGATTCAGGAGTAGATGTTGCACTTACTGTATGGCGAACTTGTGTTCCGCTGGAGCGGCTATCGATTTCAGCAGAGACACCATCGAAGGACGACATTGCCTTTGCTAATTCCTCAGCTGCCTTCTGCTGAGCCGCTGCCGAGATTTTCTTACCCATTCAAAATCCTCCTTCACTCGTCTCCGACGATTAGCGGTGCCTCGCTCATCGGTCGAACTTCACTAGGCACTCCACCGATGCGGATAATCTTCTCACGCAATTTCCCAAAGCCATCAATCAATGCCTCTGGGCGTGGAGGGCATCCTGGAATATACACATCAACCGGAATTACTGTATCAACACCCTCGAGAATATTGTAAGACTGGAAGTATGGCCCACCCGATATTGCACACTCGCCCATTGCGATACACCATTTGGGCTCTGGCATTTGCTCCCAGAGTCGTACAATTGGATCGGCAAACTTCTTCGAAATTGGCCCATTGACCAATAGAACATCACACTGCCTTGGACTAGAGCGGAAGAACACACCAAATCGCTCTGCATCGAATCGACTGGCTCCTGCAGCTGCCATTTCCAAGGCACAGCATTTGATTCCAAGGTGAAGAGGGAAGAGGGACTTTCTCTGACCCCAGTTGAATAGGCGACCCCCAAGTACTCCGATTACTTCCTTCATTCGACTAGCCTTGAGAGCCTCGTCGGTTACATCGCCTACGGTGTCGACGAGAATTCTACTATTGAAAACCGAGAAGTTTGGGGGTTCTTCGCTCATTCAATCACCTCAGATGTAAATTCGACCGCGCTTGCGGAATACGTGCCATACACCAAGACTCATCAAGACGATGAATACGGTTAGGGTAATCATCGCTGACCAAATATCGATGTCTCCACCAGCATCTTGAATCGCGATAACTCCTCCAAATGCTAGGAACATGAATGCTATATCGAATACAAGGAAGATAATGGCATACCAATAGTATTGGAAGTGGAAATTGATATGAGCATCACCAACTGGATCTGCACCGCACTCGTAAGTGCTTTCTCGCCTAACGTATAGGCTCTGATCAGTCTCATAACCCGGGAGTAAAATCGAGCGCAAATTGTTGTTATCATGAGCGCTCGGTGTTGGCCTTAGGAAGCGAGAAGCGACGAAGCTCATCACTGGGAATCCTATGCCAACAAGGGTCATCACAGCTAGGGCAAGATACGCTTCTGGAACCGTCGACATCGCTGACACCTGACGGTCCCGTAGGGACCGGCAGAGTTCGCCACCGAAAATACGGTCATAAGCATAACCGTGCGTTCATTGAGGATGCCGATAGCAGACAATACATTGGAATGATTGACCGTTTGGAATCGTGTTCAATCAACAACTAGGCTCAGTCACTCGATTCATTGTCCAAGGCTTCGAGAATTCTACGGTTTTCTGCACGAGATCTGAAGAATAAAATTACGACCAATAAACCGCCAATAGCAGTTAATCCGTAGATTAGAATCTGTTCGTTTTCTTCGCTTAGCCAGCTTAGGCCAGAAGACACCTCTGCGGTGACTTCTAGGTCAAGGGGTTCACCTGCTACAGGCATGCCCTTTGGTTGAACTGTAATGGTAAACCGATAGGTGTCATCTTGTACCATTCCCGCTGGAGGAGTCACCCTCACAGTAATCGTTCTTGAATTGCCAGGGGAAAGTTGGAACTCATCTTCAATGACATTGACAGTCCAGCCTCTGAGAGAGTCACTGGATAATATCTGGACGGTCTCAACAATATTACCATGGTTTGTAACATGGAGAATAAACTCAACACTGTTCTTTTCATCTGTAGTTAGCTCATCTTCACCTTCAAGGGTGAATCGTAAATCATGAATTGTTCTAACTTCAAAAATCAAGTCTACACTGGTGCTTTCGGCAGCGTTCTTCTCCGATGATGCGCTGACCTTTACAATGCCAGTAGTCCCGCTAGAAACACCTTCTAGAACTTCCAATTCAATTGTAATCAGAACTCTATCACCTGAAGGAACTGCAATGTTTCCATCAACAGCTACACCATTGACCAGGACTCGTCGAAGTACAGAGGATTCCATTCCTGTCATCGAAATTACGGCACTATCTCCACCTGGGAAATTACCAGTATTCTCTACCCAGAAATTGACTTCTTTAGTCCCGCCTGGTGGAAGGACAATATCCATTTGACCCGAAATTGGCCCCGGCATTTCAGGAGAAATAGCCATGCCATAATCATAATTCGAGACTATCACGCTAATCGTCTGTTCTACCTTTTCACTCGTCCCAAAAATTGCCACACGAGATAGAATTGTAACTGAATCTGCATCTTCCTCACCTTCAACGGTTACATCGAGGAAAACTCGCCTAGATTCTCCTGGATCGAGCACAATCTGAGTAATTGAGTTTCCAGATGTATCAGAATATGACGCAGCCCACATTGGAGGATTACAACCAGTTTGATCATTAGGATCACAAACCTGTAGCTTGAATGTATCCCGAATATTTCCTGTGTTGACAATATCAATTGGGAATTGAACTACTTGGCCTGAACGACCGGTTTGCTGAGTTGAAAGTATGTCTGCAGTTAGGTCGTGCCTCGCTGCTACAGATACGGTTAACACCCTGCTATGCAGTATGGTTGTTGAACCACTCACAGTCACACCAAATTCAACAGTATTGTCTCCTGCTAACGCATTTGATGGTACATTTACTGTAGCGGTCAGGGATTCTTCATTGTTGGAATTATGTTTACTGTTTATGGTCACAGAAGATTGAGAAAAGGAAATTTGCCATCCTTCTGGAAGGTCCATTGTAGTTAGAGAAAACGTGTCTAAACCATTGCCGCGATTTTCTACAGTTATGGTAACTGAATCAGAAGTCCCTGGCTCAACATTCGATAATTTCGAAGTGCTGAGGGTAAGTCTGGCTTCGTGGACCTGACCAATGGTTACTGTGAGTATTTGCTCACAGCCAACGCCTTGATTGGAACGCCCCTGTATCTTGATTTCAATCTGTGACCCTGCCTCAACTGAATCATCAGGCGTTACTGAAAAAGTGAATGTATGACTATCATCCGAATTTCCTGGTTTGGCCAATAAGGCAGAACGTGGGCTATCAAATTCGACCCAGCCGGTTATGTCTGTTCCAGGTGATTGGGCTTGAGTTTGAACCGTCCATTCAGTATTGCCAATATTTTCTACCTCGAAACTATTTGTTGCAGTCTGACCGGGATCGAGGTTGTGAGAAGATGTCTGCAATGAGCCGTCACACTCCTTCACTTCTGGAACGCTTAACCTGAGGCTTAGGTTATCCTCGGCTCTGTCTGCAGCGTTTGGGTCATTGGTCACCGTAGCCATGAGGAGGAAACAATGCTCGCCTGCTTCGGTAGAACTGCCATCTGGAACATCTACCGTAACCTCTACGGTTTCTGTGTCTCCTGAATCCAACTGAACTACAGCAGGATCTACCTCAGCAGTTAGGTCATCGGATTCACAGTCATTATCGCTATTCATCTCCAATTGCACATTTGCCTGTTGTTCACCAGTATTCTCAACCTCAACTTCCCAAACTACTGAGTCACTTCCATCAAATTCGACATCTGTCTCATCAGTGGTTAATTTGACCGCATAAAGACCACCGCCGTCACCTGCTGTGGTAGTCACGGTTACATCGGCATTCTTTGGAGTCCCTGCGCCACCGGTTGCTGTCGCTTGGACTGTTGTTTCACAATCGCCATTTGCCTGTTCATTTACACTGACTGTAAGAGTCACCTGTTCAGATTCGCCGCCACCTATTGTGCCAGATACCTGTTCTATGGTCGAACTAAAGCCATTGCAACCAGAAGAGTCCTGCTGAGTGCTCAAGCTAACCGCCATATCATCGTCTCCATCATTGTGAACTGTGATGGTGTATTCTGCTGGGTTATCGGCATCTGCCTCTTGAGCGGTTGGACTTGCAGTCAGACGAGGATCAATCTCTGCCTGAACAAATGGAGATAGCATCGTGATTACTAGTAAAATCGTCAGAAGACGAGCCGAAGCAACACGATTCATTGCTTGGCCGACAAACGGGCCCCTCTAAGGGCTTCGGGCTACGCGACCCCTTAGGGTCGCGATTTATGCGTCAACTAATTCATCCCAATCCGCATTGCAGTGTAGGCATTTACCAAGAGAAAGAATATCACAACCTCCAACTTGACCTGGACGATGATAACGGGCTCCACAACTGCCGCAAGCTAAGGCCTCACCGACAATAATATCGCCGCTACAGACCCAGCATTCAATTCCTGAACCAGTTTCTTTTTCAGCGATATTTAGGGACTCAGTAATCTTACTTACGGCCTCTTTCGACATAATTGATTCGAGGCTACCGCCCTTTTGTTGGAATACATAGAATCCGCCTCCTGCAAGAATCACAATTAGGAGTATGACAAGAATTGGAATCAGAGTAGATGCCATGCTGTTACTCTCGCCTCTTGCAGGTAATACATCGACCTCAAAACTGAAAGATGAATCTTGAATGGTTTCTCCATTTAGCAAAAATAACTCTATGGTACCGTCACTACCACTGTCGGGAGTAAATTGGATTACTATTGATCGGGATTCTCCCGGGCTTAAAATTACTAATAATTCATCATCGATGAATACATTCCAATCACTTGGTGCATTCACCTCAAGTTTGTGATTAATTTGTGAATTTCCTACATTTTCAACATCTATTGTCAATTGAACTGGATAGTTTTGATGGGCAATCGGGTCTTTAGTGCGTAGGTCCCAAACTACAGCTGAAACCGAATCTACAAGTAAGGAAATGGAATTTTCAACTACAACTCCTTCTCCTTCCATCCTAAGTGTAACTATAGGCTCGGAACCCGCTTGTTCTGAGAGAGGAATAGTAACCGTACACCAGATTATACTGCTCGCTCCTGGAGCTAGCGTTGATGGTGTGGTGAGACAATCAGCTTCCCAATCGCCATCATCTGGAACGATTATTGAAGTAGTTGGACGCCAAGTTGAGGTGCCTTCATTCTCAACCTCCCATGCCAAATCAAAGCCGGTTCCAACCGGATGAGCACCTATTCCTAACGGAGTTTCAGATGATGTTCCATCTGCCAAGACAACTTTGTGGAATGCTAGGCTAGGAATCGCTGCGGACAGAACGTCGATGGTTCTATTCCAATCCAGCGAAAAACCATCATCAGTAGCGAATCGCAGTTTCAAATCGCCACTTGTGGCTCGTCCATTACCTTGCAAAGTAACCGACCAAGTCGTAGTTTCACCGGCCGGTGCTTCCAATGTGTTGAGGCCACCAACAATCGACCACCCAGAAGGTATAGCTCTCTGATATGGAGTCATGGTTAGATGTCGATTTCCTGTATTTAGGAAGTCAATTTCTAGATTCAAAGTTTCATCAGGAGCAACCTCATACTGAATTCCATCACTTATCGGGGTTGCAGATAGTTGGTCTATCGCCATCACCTCTAGGGTGATAGGAACTGACCAAGAATCACTACTTACTCTAGAATGAACGGTCAAGCCAGCGTCGAAAATAGAACCTGCTGGGATCATTGCACCAGGGGGGTTTACGGTGATGTCAATTGCTCGACTTTGCCCCACCGCAAGAGTTCCAGTTGAACCGTGAGATGACCCCTCAAAAGCCCCTAAGGTATCCAACCCTAAATGCCAACCCGCTGGCGAACTTAATTCCACATCATAGGTTTGAGGTCCGTTACCCTCGTTGGTAACGAATACTTGCAATTGAGTTTGCGAAATAGGGCTGACTGGAATTTGTCCTGATGTAATTAGCACATCAGCAGAGGCTAAAACTGGTACATCGAAATACAGATCTAATTCAGACTCAATGTCATTCTCGATATCCGTTCCAGTGACCGTCATTACATATGTCCCGGGTTCTGGAGGTGCCGGATGGATAAGTGTGAGACCTACAGCAACCGATTCTGCTTCTAGCAGATTGAAAGTGTTTGAAGTGAGTGAGGAATACCAATCGAATTCAACACCATCACTCAACCTTACAGGTGAGCTTGTTACGATTGTTGCATTAGTCTCGAATAATGCAGTATTTGTTAGAACTAGGTCCCATGAGGTGGAACTATCATCCGCTTCACCCAAAGTCATGAATGGTTCATCTGAAGTTACCCTAACTCCAGGTGCGCTAATTATCATCGTATGTGTGAGAAGGTTATTTCCTTCATTTGATTCCTCCACTAAATCATTTGGATCTAGGTGGAAGGACAAATCGACTAGACCTTCAGTCGATGGGGTCCAATTCCACTGAACATCAACTGAATCACCAGGACTGAGCGTAATCGTTTGAGTGGAGATAAGGCTACCATCGGCCCTTGCCATTACCTCTAGATCTGATACCGACCCAGCACCAAGGTTTTCGACAGTTACTCCAATTTGTACGGGATCTCCGATTTGTGGAATAGGGGGGTTGATAGTAACATCGGGAGCAAATGTGGGATCGGGTGAAAGGTCGTTTACATTGACACCTCTTACGGCTAAAGCATACGGTTGCCAAGTCCTACTTCCACCATGATAATCATCGGTCACTCGGACTGTCCATGTGCCAACGCCGGCATTATCAATCAGTACTACTTCGACGTTGTTTTTATCATCGAAATTACCACCTGCAATTGATTTTCCACCACTGAAAACATTACCTTTGAAGGAAGTTCCTCCATTGGGATGAATCACTTCTAGATTCAGATCGTTACGTAACTGATTGGTACTTTGAGAGGAACCTGGATAATCGGACCATGCCAATACTACTTTCAGTGGTTCTGCGCCTCTTGTAATATCGAATGTGTATTCCTTTGTTTGACCAGAAGAAATACGACTTCGGTCATCGACGAAAATACCTTCATCACTATCTGGAATAAGTGAATTGACAAGATTGACCCTACCCCAACCCTCGTCATTGTTGGGAATATTTCTAGCGCCCATATCCTCAGCACCTAGGATTAGCAGTGCCTTAACCAGCGCTCCTTGAGGAGCGGGTCTATTTGCAACCTCCATGAGATATTGTCGAACTAGGGTTGCTGCCCCCGCCGCAGCAGGTGTTGCCATCGAAGTGCCACTGTATTCGATGTACCAATTATTCGACCAACCGGAAGATGCTTGCTCGGCCTCTTGTGAAAGACATGAGCGGACACCATCACCTGGACCAACTACATCCGGCTTAAGGCGACCATCATCTGTAGGTCCTCGGCTACTCCAATAGTACATCTCATCAGGAGAGCCACTGTATCGGTTCTTGTGTCCTCCAACGGTGATTACATTCTTCGCTGTACCCGGAGGAGAAACACCATCGTTTCTTTCATTTCCTGCTGCAAAGAGAACTGTCATCCCATCATAATTCCAGTATTGGTCCCAAGTAGAAGTTCGGTCATCGGCGTCTTCAGATTGGGTCGAGTAAGAGCCGAAACCGCTGCCTGCGCCCCAACTATTCGTGTGTAAGCGGGCGCCTGCGTTGTAAGCAGAATTCAGCATGCTGTTGATTCCGTAACTGTATAGGGCACCGGTATCATCATCCTCCATCGCTTGGAAATATAGATTGGCCCCCGGTGCTACTCCCTCATAGGTACCACTACTTCTCATTCCGGAACCTAGTACTGTGCAGGCAACGTGGGTTCCGTGTCCATCAGATAGATCAGCAGTCGATGAATCCCCCGGTGTAACCGAAGTTCTACCTGAAATACGGTTGTTGAAATCTCCATGATCGTGATCTATTCCAGAGTCCCCAACAGCTACAGTTTGGCCAGTGCCATCTATGTTTGTGATGAAGAAAGATTCAACCGAATTAATTCCCATATGGGTTCGAGCATTGTCGTTCTTTAATTCTAGCACCGGCAACGGGGCAACATAGGCTACAGCAGGATCTTCAATCATATCCGCTAAGTTAGAAAGTTCAATTTCACCCCAATATCTACCTTCCTCGGGACTCCATCCGTCGGTAAGCCACTTGCCTGCAACATCTGTAAGGGAACTTGACAAACCTAGCCCTGGCTCCATATGTCGCTGTAGATTATCATCTTTCCAACCGAGGATTTCTATCATTATCGAGCCTTCATCGACCACTGTTAGTAATGGGTGGACAAGCAATCCGGTTGGAACCGGATGTACTGCAACAACTACAGAGTTAGCCGCTAACTTATCCAATTCTTCGGTTGTTCCTTGAACCAAGAAACCAGAAGGAGGTATGGTCGTTCTTATCTCAACTTCAGCGGATGATTCTACCTCAAGACGAGCATCCCAAATTCCAACGCCTCCATCGACTATGACCATCGCTAAGTCCCAACGTGGATGAGTAAGGGAATTTGGCAGATGGACGGATGGAATCAATCCAGACTCAGTGTATACTCCAATACTAGAATCGGCAGTATTGTCTCTAAGCCTTTCAAATCCCTGTGTCACTGTGGGTGATTGAAGATCTTGAATTGAATTAGGGTCGGCGGCTATCTCTATACGCTTAACCGACCAATCTAGAGCCTCTGTTGAATCTTCAGATTGGTTGATGTAAAAATCACCAGCCGGAATCAGAGATATTAGGAATAACCCGATTAGCGCAACCGCAATTCTCTGTCCCATGAATCAGCCCCCAATTGGGTCGCCTTTCAGCATTAGGGTAAACTGTATTGCGATTATTTCACGACCATAGGTCGTGTCAGAAGAAGTGCATTGGTGCGTCATAGGTAAACATCTCCATAGTCCAACTACCTACATTATACGTCCATCTTTCATTATATTCTGTACCGCCATAGGTGTATTCTAAGATTATCTCAATAGTATAATTCTCCCAAACTGATGCACCAGGTGCAATTAGTTCTAGATCATCGCCAGCAATCGAAGTATGGGCGACTATCTCATCAGTTTCAAAAGTAGATCTTGCAATCTCGTTACTATCATCATCTAAGAATCTGATATCTAATTGCACATCAGTAATTGAACGAGATCCTTTGTTATCTAATTCAACTAAAACAACATGGCCGCCAACTCCCTGAAGATAGACAACATCTACGGAAGTTCTGTCGTATGGGACAATCCAAGTTCCAATAATCATGATTCCACTGAGTATCAGTAATACGGCCACGGAGGCAAAAATTACCCGACTTGGTCGAACTTTCTCGACTCGCTCGCCAACGATTTGGAGAATCTCATGGGCGCGTTCGGTTGCTGCATCAGGAGTTTCTAATTCCTGATTTTGAGAGCGAATTTTGTCCATTAATCCCAAATCAATCACCACCCAAGAAAGTTGCACTTAAAGTCAGAAGTCCAGATGTAAATGGTTCTGGGACGATAATGTGGTGAGTTGACCCCTCAAAACCCGGAATCAAATTCAATAGAGACAGGTCAGATGCTAATCCATTGACTCCAATACTGGTTCCAGTAGGGACTCCTCCTGTGGTTTGAGCATCTAGGAGAACTCCTCTAAGATCGAAGGTGGTGCCGAGGGCGTCAACCTCAGCGGTAGCACGGGCTGAAGCGATTATTCTCCCACCTTGAACATCTTCCAGTTCGATGATACTGTACGGCCCCGCAATCTCGACAACACGAATTGTTGCACTTCGCAGATTTTCTCCAAGTGCCTCTACTTCCTCAATTACCACAGGAGGGGTAGTTGGCATATTGGAAGCTCTGAGGTAAATTCTCTCAACCCCGTCACCTCCGCTTCGAATTGCTAAACCATAATCGGAGGTTGGCTTAATCACCATACGATCTGTCAATCCTTCAGCGAGCAATATGATGTCGCCGCGATTGTTTATCGCTCTACCATTTGCTTCAATATACAACGACATACCACTATCTGATGCTGAGAAATCAAGGACTGGAGTACCTTGAAATGCTAGGGTTTTCGTAATATCATATTCTACATCTGCTTGTGTGGTCAGATTAATCGAGTTTGGAACATCGGTTAAGAAAACAGTAGCAGGCCACCATGCGCCTTCCATCCACTGCATCTGTTGCAACATGATGGAATCTACCGCTGGGCCATCGCGACGATATTTTTCAGGCACAATCATATCAATCGAAATTGAAGTACCAAGGCTGGCGCGTAAATCAATTGATTCGGGAATATCGTTGATTAGCATCTCCGTTCTTGCACCAGCTTCCCTGTTGATGAGCTCAGCATGAATCCAATCGAGTCGATTTGATAGTACGAAACGAGTCGAAGTAGTAACCTCATTAATTCCACCACTAGTTTCCTTAATCGTGAATTGAGAGTCTATTCCCAAGGTAGTGGCTTCACCAACTGTCAAACCTTGTAACGTTAGCATCAAGTCTTGTCCATTGACACCTTTTGCATTTAGCATGAATTCACTTCTTGCAGGAAGCCATCCTTCCATACCCAACATAATTGTCCAATCTTCTCCATTTGAGTTAGGCACACGACTGACTGTGATATCGATTAATGGGGGTAGATTTGGAATCCAACCTCGAATATGGAAGCCGTCAGAAATTCCAGTTGGGGCGGCGTTCATAGAAATCCCATGAACCCATGCTGGTTCATCCGCTGTTCCGTTACCTTGACTGGCCTCGAAGATTAGATCGAACTCGCTATCCGCATCTAACTCCAAGCCATAAGAAAAGGAACCGTTTCCTCCGGCTGTACCGGTAGAAATTTCGCTTGTCACTCCAGAAAGTACAGTATTGACAGAGCGACCCAAATCAGCAAATCCTCCAAGGAAAAAGGCAACTCCAGAAACCCCTTGTGAGGTATTCAATTCTGGTATTACCAAATTATTGCCTGCATCGGCTCCGGTTGGAATATCTACTGAAACATTTGACGGAAGAGGATCGATAAGAACCAACGCGGAAAGGCCTCCTTCATCTTGAGTTGGTGCGTGATCGACATTGATACTCATAGTTCGATCTCCTGCTACGGACATAAAGGCGGTGCCTTGACCCATCGCGCCTGTTGCACCCGCTACAGCAGGAGCTTTCCAACCAACCTCTTGTAGACCAGAAATTCTAGTTGAAATTGTTGAAGTTCCATCTTCCGGATGGTGATGGAAGAGGAAGTGATCTCCGCTCATCGTTACTGGGTTTTCAGCATCGGTAAGCTGTGCATGGATTGTCGAAATAGGCGAAGATGCTGTCCACTTTGTGGTATCTCCAAATTCAACAGTAAATTCTGCTGGAACATCTAGAATATGAGCGGCTTGTCTCTGACTTCCTTCGATTCCTGTATAACTGAGTCTATCGATGGTGGAACTGGCATAATATGTGGCAAATTCTGGAGTTAAATCTGCTGTTACATTGTCAGGAATGTCTGAAATCCATAATCCCTGATGTGCTGCGTCCTCAAGGTTGGAAGGCTGATGGTCGATGTATAGGAATGTGAATGATTTTTCTGAAGAGGTACGAAGAGAGAATGACTGAGAGTCAGTTTCGATTTCATCTATCAGAGTAAACGAACTGAGTCCGCTGAATCGTAAACTTGCAGCAACCTGCACCAAAGGAGTCTGGGGTCCATTCCGACCTTGCACTGTCTCTAATTCTCTATCCTTAGACAAGATAAGGTGATCACCAGACATTGTAGGATGAGGGCTCGAACCGATCTGAAGACCTACCTCGGAGATTGACCGAGCTTCCCTATCTAATCTCCAATTGTTGTGCATTAGTAGATGAAGTGTCTCGCCTGATAGACCGCCGGAACCGCCGACACCTCCACCGATTACATCAACAGCAGCTGATGGAATGCCGTTCAATATAGTACCAATGTCTAGGAATATGTCTACTATATTTATCAGAACGACATCTAAAATTCTAGAGAGGAAATCTAAATTCTGACCCGTATCAAAGCTGGTGTCCGCCTCCTCGGCACCTCCTAATTCAAATGAACCAAAGAATACTATAGCAGTAGGGATTTCTTTGGCAGAAATTTGGATTCGTCTATGGTCTGCTTCCGCACCCCCTCGTTTCATCCAAGAATAGTATTCTACAGATTCTATAGATTGTACTGAACGAACTAGAACTAGTGTCTTGGGAGGATACGCGGGGTTAACCGGTAGAGACGGGTCATCGACATTTTGAGAAGTATCTCTAGTGAAGTTCTTTACAGCAATAATCAAACCTAGACGGTCTGGTTGACCTCCTGGTAATTCGGGTTGTGATTTAGACCCCAACATCGTGAATGTACGATCTATTTCTTCCGCGGTCAGACTTCCTTTCGGCATACCTCGGAACCAACCACTTGAGTCAGTCACATTGCCATAGTTGCCTTCGGAAGTTTCTCCAGGGTCCTCGGTTCGATTTTCATGGAAGTGAATGTGCAAATCGGCTCGCTCATCGGCCCAATATTCCAGCGTATCCAATCCATTTTCGCCTAGATTACCAGTTCCGTCAGCAAGGGTACTGTCGGTCCTAATAGTAACTTCTACAAGTTCAGGAATGGTAGTTGAAAGTCTACTCGGATGTATCGTAGCCTCAATATATGCGACTTCCCAAACTTCTCTATTTTCCTGAGAATCAGGTGGTGAAAAGTGAACATATCCAAATCCAGCAGTCACTCCACAAGATATCTCGCTCGAAGGTAAAGTTGTCAGTTCGATTGGGGAGTAACGGTCTGGGCATTCAGTTTGCCCTGAATTATCAATCGAAATTTGATATGGCGCTGCTATGGATGAGATACTGATTCCTGATTCATCGCCACCATTGAAAATCCCGAATGTAAGTGCGTTGACTATTGATAAAATTAGACTACTTCCGGCCTCTGACAAATCAAACGTAATTCTCTCCAAACCAACGCCCAAAGTAAAATCATAAGGGGCGTGTGTGAATTTTGAATCAATGACCCAGACGTAAGATTCTCCTTCGTTTAGAATCCCATCGGAGTATGCAAAGGCTTTGAGAATACTAACCTCAAGAGTTTGCAAATTATCCCAATCGGAATCAGTCGTGCTTGATGGAAGAACGCTAACTTGGTAATCTAATTGAGGAGATGCAGAAAGAGTTGTTCCGGTTAAGTCTATATTGTTCAAATTAACAGTGAGTCCGACTTGGATATCATCATCACCATCGTCATCGATATCCATTTGGTGTAGTAAGAAATCGGTCTCAGGGTCCAAAAGGGAAAGCAAACTGGCTAGGAATGTAATGGTCTCAGCCTGTTCGACAACGTTGCCATCGGTGTCCACATATCGAGTCCAAATGACATAATCTGTCAAATTAAAAAGAGTTGACCAGATTGTTCTGACCTCGCCGGGAGGGCGACTATTCTCGTCCGTTAGAATGATGTAAGGTTCAGGATGAGTGACTGCAGGAGCTGCGGTTTCTACTATGAAGACATCATCTAGAGCCTCATCGATATCGTGGAGAGGATCGGCAACCGAAGTATCCTGAACACCAACACGGACCTGGTCCAACAATGGACCAGCAATATTACTCACCGAATCTCCTAGAACTACTTCTTCTCTTTGGTTCAGAACATTTCCCAATTCATCTAGAATCTGAAAATCTTGTGACTCTATTCTAGCCTCCCCACTAACGGTTGCAAACGGTGCCAATGTAGGTAGGAAAAAGAGGATTACAAGTAGAACCGGTAGAGAAATTTTCGATTTTGGCGCAGTACGAATCAAGCGCACTGAACCATTCTCCATAGCCGCACCTCTATGAGGTGCGATTTAGGGTCTTGGGCTACAAGAGCAGGAAGAGGCACGTCTATTGAGAGAAAAGAATGCAAAGAAATTCGCAATTCAGGACAAACGGACAGTCTCGATAGCACCACAAGACGGGCAGGCAGTTCGAGCGATATCATGGCCTTCTGGTAAGGTCACCTCAAAGCGTTGCTGACACTGGCTGCAATCCTGCTGAACAATTCTTGATTGTGGTTCAGAATCAATTTCAGGAGATTCTGATTCTTCGATTACTTCTGGCCCAGATTCTTCTTCTAGCTCCGGCTGAGAAGGGGGTTCCTCACTTTCTGGTACGGGTGGAACAGGAAGGTCTTCTTCATCGAGGAGTGTATCAACTTCAGGTTCTGGTTCGGGAGGTGGAGGAGAAGGTAGTCCCTCCTCTTCATTGAATGACTCAGCCTCATCTGGTGACCAAACCTCTTCAGAAGTAGTTTCTATTTCGTCATGTGAAAATTCTACTGAATCATCTTCAACATCAGCATCTTCGTCTGAAAACTCGGCAAGAAGTTCCGAAGCAGGACTTGATTGATCAGATGCAGTAATCGGTTCTGGAGTGCTCATTAGGGCTTCTAAATCAGAATCCCCCATGGCTGCATCCTCACTAATTGTGGCTTGAGGATCACTAGCACCAGACATACCAGTTGCATATTGGCCAAATTGCGATGTGGTAGACATTGAAGTCGGCTGGTCAAGAGTAGCAGAACCTGCCCCAAACATTGCCTTTTGTTCCTCTACACTGAGTTCTCTAGGCTTCTCTTCCTCGGCGGCGGCTTGTTCTTCCAGCAGTGCCTCAAGCCTAGCGTTCGACATTCGACGCCAAGTAATCATACCAATTCCGGCTATGATAATAATTAGCAGGACAGTTGCGATAATTCCAATCGTCATTGGGCTTAATCCAGTTCCATCATCGGATGATGAGCGAACTGATACTAAGTAGGTCACTTGGGTCGAAGCACCAGCTTCATTTACAATTGTACAAACAATTTCGTAGGTTCCCTTTTGTTGGAAAGTCTGGGTAATCGCAGAGCCACTAGCATCCATATCGTTATCCATTATTCCATCTGAATTGGAATCTGTATTGGTGTCTAGATCCCAGAAATAAGTTAGAGTCGGAGACTCAGCATCGATAGCCTCAGCCGTCAAGGTAGTAGGTTGACCGAGAATAACGGTTCTCTCTACAGTCTGTTGAGGAACCAAGGGAGGGGTAGAATCGTACAATTCAATGATTGCAGTGCGCTCGGTTACTTGTCCTTCTTTGTCAGTTACTCTAATGGTAACCTCGCGATTACCCGCTGAATAACTTGAATCAAAACGGAAAGTGAATGTTTTGCCATCCTCCCAATTCCAACTACTATAGTTCTGAATTACTGTCTCATCAACCAGCCACTCGACGCTGTAAATCCCCCAATTATCGTCAATATTGGCCGTTAGCAAGAGTTCGTCATCGAAGTCTTTGCGGATTGTATCACTAGCGGACAGACTAACTTCTGGTGGGCTGATATCTTGAATTGTTGTGTTGAGATACACGGTGGCGCTTCGTCCATCCTGAGAAACTGCCCTCAGACCGATGGTAAACTGAGCTGGTTCGTTCCAACTTATTGTGATTGAAGAACCTGAGGCGTCAAAGAAACCGTCGCCGTTTGTATCCCACTGGAAGCCGGTTTCACTATCGATTTGGTTTGAAAGATTTGGAGTGTTTGAAGCGTCGAGAACAACCTCTGCTCCAACATCAAATATTGCTAGGTCAGAAGAGTCGGTAATTGTCGGCTGTAAAATTGGAATCAGGTCGATTACTACAGTGGTTGCAACGAATCCTGTACCTGCACCACCACTAGGAGGACCTGGGCGATTATCCACAATCAAATACAGTTCTTGACCTGCGTAGTCCGAGTTTACTGACCATGAAATACTTCTTTCTTCCAACACCAATAACATATCTGCATTATTATCATCCATACCATTAGCAGTAGTTCCTTGTTCGTAAAATTCCATTTGGGTTCCAGTCACCAGGAAAATATCCGGAGCGCCTTGCATGGTTGTCACGAATATGTTGACTTGAGTTCCTTCATCCAGAACTAGTGGGCCAGCGAGTACAGAATGCTCTCCACTATCTAGACGAACAATTGTATCGACTATTCCGAAGACGGGACTATCGACTTCTTGGACATCTAGGACTACAGTGGCGAGACTGCCGCCTTGCGCACCCTCTCCTTGATCCTGTGGATGAGCCATATTATCGAGAACTAGGTACCAGCGAGTGTCTCCTCTATCATCAGGAGCTGTCCAATGCCAGGTACCATCTCCTTGAAATGACTCGAATACAGAATCGGAATGCCAAACCGAATCTAAGCGGTAATTCTGTTCATTCTGATAGACTGAGATTGAACTTCCGGAAAATAGCAAAATGTCGATATTAGTATCAGTAGATACGTCGAAAGACAATGTGTCACCCGGGGAGAGGGTTCCGAGATCTATTCGAACACAAGTCCCGTCATCAATATCCCAACTGGATGGAAGATCGTCTAATTCAGCCGGAGCACACGAAATTACTCCCTTTCCAGCAGCGTCAATTGCAGGGGCTGATGTGGTCAATAGTAGCAAGACCATCAGCACTACGGAACTACGTTGCATTACGCGGGGGTTCACGCTTGCCTTTTGAATCGTATCGCATTTCCGTTCGGAAAAATATCATTTAATTCAGATGAATTTCACTGATTATTCGTCCTTAGGGATTGGAGTAGGAGGAAACCAGCGTAGGACCACAACATCTCCGACCGAACGCACCCAATTCCAAGGAACTGCAACGTGGACTCTGCCTTCGACTAAATCTGCGGGAGGGTCGGCGACAAAGATGTGTGTGCAGGTCCAGGAATCTGTCTCGACCACCGTATCGTGGACTGTTCCGAGAAGCCGACCATCTGGAAGGATGACTGGTAAATCTCGAATTAGACTGACTTCGCTCTCCACCATCGAAGGCCTCCGCTATGAAGCAAGAAATCAAGTTAGCCCCGAGAAGGATTACTTTCCTAGGTTCTTGTGGGCCTTCAAGGATGGGCGGAGTTTCTCAGCACCCTTACCCTTGTTGTACAATCCACGGCCACGCTTACCAGCACTGGTTTTTCCTCTGAAGGCTCGGCCACGATGGCTGTTTCCTTCAGCAATCCAACCTAATTGCTTGTCTGCCTTGATTGCTGGGTGATGAGGGTCAACCATGATTACTTCGTAGAATTTGTTCTTTCCATCTTCGCCGACCCAGTATGAGTTTAGAACCTCGAGGTTAGGATAGCGCTTGCTTGTTCGCTCTTCCGCCATTCTTTGGATGGACTTAGCCATGGTGATTTTCTTGATACCGGCCTTTGATGGCTTTCTCTTCATGTGGATCTTACCCTTTCGTAGTCCACCACGCCTTACGCGTGTGCGCACTACGGTAATTCCCTGCTTTGCTCTGTAACCGACGCGGCGGGCAGCATCTAGGCGGGTTGGGCGCTCAATTCGCTGGAAAACAGGCTCGCGCCTCCAGCCAGCCATTCTCTCACGGCGAGCTGCTGCTGGGATGTTTTGCTTAGGCTGCTTCCAAACCGAACCTAGGTGCTTCATGACTCCCATCACTGTCCCTCCAAGCATCCCGCCGACCTGACTCCCCTTTATGAGCCTAATCTACGAACTCGGGATACTGCGTGTTCCGAAGGTCAACTGCATATTGTTGTGGTCCGCGCTCCCGGACTTGAACCGGGGACCCCCTGATGGCTGCCTACAACCAA
>WTHI01000086.1:3331-6413 GCA_011523185.1 Methanobacteriota archaeon | reverse complement strand
ATTCGCTGAGAACCCCTTCGGAGGAAATAACGTATCACCCGCTAACGCACGATAACTATGTTCTATTTAGACACACAAACGAATAAAAGATATCGCATAGGTAGTGCTTTTACCTATGGTGATACACAATACAGCTCAAAAGCGGCTAATCACGCTACGTTCATGGCACTTGGTTTTACCCAGGTTATTGTACAACAACGTCCTGATTCTAGGTTTTATGTTGTTACTGGACCTGATAACACCGGTGCTTACACCTCCACTCCGCGTGACTTGGCTGAACTAAAAACTCAATTTAAGAATGAACAGAAGCGTACTGCTCACCAAGTACTCCGTCAAACGGACTGGTATGTTGTACGCTTGTCTGAACTAGGCGTGTCAGGTGGTGCTATCCCTGCTGATGTCACTACCTTCCGTGCTGCCTATCGTACGGCTGCTGGAACCCGTTGTGATGAGATTGATGCTACCACTACGGTACAGGAACTGGAGACCCTTATCAAGGCTCCTGCGACCATTGACGATGGGTATGGTAACCAGGTTACTAACCCTGCTGCTCTCACGGCTTTCCCTGATAGCTTGGCTGAAACCTATGACTTCGGGAGTTACTAATGTCTGGCATTCCGTTTCCTCCTAAACCATGGACAGACGGTCAGACCTTTGAATATGAACAGGATGGCACCACGATTACTGGTAAGTATGATGCAAGCGCTAATGCTTGGACATTTACCAGGTCTTTTCCTGGTGCCTCTACTGGTCAGATTACAACGGCTACCGTTTTAGCCATGAATGAACGTCCCCCGGCTTTGGCAGTATCACCATTCAGTGATGCTTACCAGGGGACTGAGACACAACAGGACATCAACTGGTTCCTGTTTGATGACATCGAAGCTACCGTTAGGTATAGCAATGATGCACCACCTGCTGATAACTTTATCAATAGGTTCTGGTGGGATACTAATACAGAAGTACTGTATGTCTGGGATGGAGTGCAGTGGCAACTGTCTTCCCCTAATGCTGCCTCTGAGAACGTACTCCAAGGTTTTGTCTTGGATGCGTCAGGTGGTAGTGTCAATGAGACTGGTAACCTTGTTATCAGGAATGACCCTGATACGCCTAATTCAGGTCGTTTCTACATTGAAGATGACGAGGGTGTTGCTCAATGCTCTATCTTTTCATCCGGTGCTATTGAAACTAAGAACAGTATATCTCTTACTGGTCCTAATACCTATAAGAGCATTAGAGCCTATGGTGGATCCCCCCCTTACCTTAGATTTTTAGTTGGTCCTAACACCGACAATCTATCTGAGCCGCTGTCTCTTGAACCGAACGCTGTTCGTGTCAAGGAGTTTTTTACAAGTGACAAGTCTGCATATTTTAATGACAATGTAACTGTTGCTGGTGAACTCCTATCTACAAATAACATCACAGCTAGTGGTAATGTAGAGTGCCAGGAGTTAAGGGTTAACGATGAACTTGATGTCTTTGAAGATGCCACTATGCACGGTGGTTTTCTAGTTGATGGTAACGCTACCTTTGATGGTAATGTTGTATTTAACTCGGATGTAAGGGCTACAAACCAAGTCCGTATTCAAAGTAATGAAACTAATGTTGCTGGTTTACAGATTCAGGGCATTAACAACACCACAAATAATGCACTAGCTAAACAACCTAGTATGCTAGAGTTTGTTACTGGTAGTAGTACTCCCGGTAAATACACTGGTATTATTGTTGATGGTAACAGTGGTTTCCCTGTTTGGTCGTTTGGTATGGGTGGTCCTGGCAACCCAATTACTTCATTTGAAGAGCGCTCAATAAATCCAGATGGTATTAAAACTTGGAAAATTTACCCAACATACACTAGCAGCACTGATGGTGCAACCCCTGCTACACTTGATTGGGTAAGGGATAACGCTAATGGGCTTCCTACCAATTGGACCACTTACAACTCTTTCAATCCTTTCAACGGTAATGTTGCTTTAAATGGTACTAGCTGGTTGATAAGAGCAGCTTACAACGATACTACTGCTATTATGGTGCTTAACCTAGACAATAGTGGTGTCAATCTTACATCCGGTCTGGAAATTGGGTTCCCACCAACGGATTTGATGCCTAAGGTTACTACTTCAATTCACTTATGGGATGTGACTGGTAACACTTTTGGTTATGCTGTTATTGAACCTGCCACCGGTCAAATGCGTATTAGAAGTGTTGTAGGTCCTGGCACTACTAAACTACAAGGACAACTCATTTACTCTAAACGATCGATTACCTAATTATGGCTTACACTGGTCTTACCGTTGAATACAACGGCACTAAAGGTGCTGAGGATGACGGCATCTCTAACTCTTCTTTCATCCCTGCCTACCCCCAGGCAACCTCTTCCACTGTCTACAATGAAGCATTCTACTGGGACCGCCAGCAGGACTGCGAACAACTAATTGGTCCTTTGACTCTCTGATATGTCTTTTCAAGTTGCTGCAGGTCGGTATAAGGACCTCGATAAAACTTATACAGATAACAAAGTAGCAGCGGTTATTGACCAAAGCCCTGAGAGCTTGGACACATTGAATGAGTTGGCAGCGGCGATCAACGATGATCCCGCTTTCTTTACTTCGATGGCTACAGCTAACTCTACGCTGCAGTCTAACATTGATGCAGTGCAAGCAAACGTAGATGCTCTAACTACTGCTGCTTCTGACGCACGTGATGCTCTACAAGCATTGCTGCAGGCTGACATTGACCAGAACGAGAGTGATGCTGACGCCGCTATCTTGGCTGAAACAAACACTCGTACTCTGGCTATTGCCGCTGTGCAAAGCGATGTTGATGCTAATGAAGCAGAAAGGAAGACTTACTTTAAGTGGGAATCTAACCTGACTAAAGTTGTTAACCCTCTGCGTAGTTCTGAAATTGAAATCGGCAACAACATTCACATTGACCCTGCTGCTGGTTATGCCACACAGTTTGATGGTAATGTAGAGTTTGACAATAACACCGTGCTTAGCCATGGTGGCACTGATTTGACTGCTACGTTTGCTGAGATCAATGGCTTTGATGCTCGCATTGATACCCTTGAGGCAGACCC
>WTHI01000086.1:0-3231 GCA_011523185.1 Methanobacteriota archaeon | reverse complement strand
TTATTCGCCCGCTTCTGATGCAGTTTATTCAATCTGAATCAGTGAAGCGCCTTATTGTTGATCTGCTTAAGAAAGCAGCGTCTATGACGGACAATACAGTTGATGATGAGGCTGTAAAAATGATCGAACGTGGACTTTTTGGGTGAACCCATTGCCATCCCTGAGGTGGTAATGCCGGAACCTGTTTTAATACCAGTACCGATCCTGGAGCTACCAAAGGGGGAGATACCATCCTACACCCCCCTAGTAGCCCCTCCAAGCGACTTAAAACCTCCTCCAGGTGTCAAACCCTTTAAGGAGGAAAAGAAGGGTGCTCCCGCCCCTCCTAAGCCGCAGCTACCGCCAGAAGTGCGTAAGTTTGATGTGCCATACACAGATTACACTGTCCCTATACCATCAACAGACATTCTTGTGACGGCTGCTACGACCGCTACTGTTTCGGTTGCTGCCACCCTAACTGCTACGGCAATCTTTAAACGGTTGGTCTCTATAATGAAACCCATTATCAAGAAGATCTTAACCAAGAAAAACAAAAATGCAAAAGACTAAGGACTTTATGCACAATTTTTTTACCGAAATTGTCAAAGCTCTTGTGCTAATATGGAGTGCTGGCGTCCTTACAGCCAGTTATATGGGTATGCTACAGAAGATGGATCCCACCTTTGTTGCATCACTGCTCAGTGGTACCCTGGCATCCTATGGCATTAGCCGTATGGATCCAAAGAAGAACGACACCCCTAAATTATGAAGTATCTACTCCTTCTAGCTCTGTTTCCACTAGCAGCTTCAGCACAAAGCGTGACTCCCAACTTCACTCAAGGTAGTATGCAATCTACTACTACTACGACTGTTGATATTGAGCGTACCATTGAAACTGAAGTTTATGGTGGAGACTATAAATCATGGTCGGGTACAAATATAACCCCATCCGGAGATATTACAAATTCATCCACAACCTTTTCTCTGACTACAGCAGGGGATCAGTTCCAACTGGAGATCGTAGAAAGGGAAGCAGGTGTGATCGAAACAATCGATATCACCGAAACTATCGAACAAACTGCTACTACTACCTCGCTGTCTGTCTTCTCGCAGTAAGTCCTGCTTACGCAGAAGAACCTAGAGTACAAAACACGTCCAGCCCTGTTGCTGCTGCTACAGGCAATGTGACTAATCAAGCTATACAGTTTCAGAATACAGGAGCACCATCAAGGCAACAGTTTCTAAATGCTGTGTCTTGTAATGGTGCTACCATGACTGCCTCTCCTTTTTATACAGGAGGGGATGTACATACTGATGAGTATCACAGGACTGGTAATTTTGGTATGAGTTTAAACTTTTCTATGCCTTTGGATGGAGGCATGGTTGAACAATGCAAAGCCATCGCACGTAGACAAGAGCAGAAGATGCGTCTTGACTATGAGCTCGTGAGAGCTATTAAATGTGGTGAGTTAATGCAGAAGGGATTTATGTTTAGACCTGGTTCTAGATTCTATCCCCTCTGCTCAGATATTGTAGCTATCACAGCTTATGAAAAAGAAAGCAACTGAAGACAACTTTAACGAGTTACATAACCTGGTGACGAAAGAGTTTCTCTCTCGCATCAAATCTGGTGAAGCTTCAACAGCGGACCTAAAAGCAGCCTGCGACTGGCTGAAAACAAATGACATTAGTGGAGTAGCTTATGACGGTAACCCTCTTGACAAGCTGGCAAACATTATGCCAACTATTGACCCTGAAATGGTCCAAGCAAGGTTACACGGTAAACGCTACGCATGACACCACTACTTCCTACTCCTGATCACTATCTCACAAACTTAATAGCTATGACCTCTTCAGAAGCCAAGCGCCTGTGGAGGCGCTCTATTAAGGAACACTTTGACTATACTTGTATCTATTGTGGAAAATCTTACGATCTATCTATGCTGTCAATTGATCATGTTCATCCTCGCTCACGTGGCGGGAAGGATGTGGCAGAGAATGCAGTATGTGCCTGTACCCGTTGTAATCAGGACAAAGGAAGCGAACACTGGCTCTCTTGGATGAGAGCTAAATTTGGAGTCAATAGGCTCCGCGAACATCTTATTACATCTTACATCAAGTAATCATGGCATACGAAAAGGGCGGCGCTAGCCGTGCACAGGCTGGTCGTCGCACTGCGCCTGGAGGTGGTAAAGCTACCTCGAAATACGAGAAAGGCGGTCCCTCTAAGGCTGCTAAAGGTGTCACCTCTGTCAAAGGTGGCAAGAAAACCTCTTCTCATGAAGCAGGTGGTGTGAAGAAAGCGACAACTGGTCGCACTACTCCCCGTGGTAAGAAAGGGGCATCTATCAAGATGGACCAACCTGTTAACTCTACTGCACCTAAGAAGTCTAAGACTTCCTCTGTTGCTAAAGCACTCGGTGCTAAAGTAAAGAGCGGTAAGAGTTCTGGACCTGCCGGTACTGCACGTAGCGGTTACGGTCAACAAAAAGCAGCTAAAGGAGTTACTAGTGTGAAAGGCGGAAAGAAAGCACCCTCTTACGAGAAGGGTGGCGCACAACCCGGTGGTCGCACCGGTCGTACAACTAAAGGCATGGCTTCTAAGGGCAACCAAAAGAAAGCTAACGCTCGCTCTGGTGCAGCCGCTAAGGCAGCAGGTGCTAACGCACGTGGCTCAACTAAGAAGTCCATGCAGCGTAACAGCATGAAGATCAAAAAGTCTATCAAATCTAACTCTTACAAATAAATGAAAGACAAGCAGGAGTTCCATACAAGACTACTAAAGAAAATCGCTGAGGCGGATAAAACTCCAGAGTTTGCTGCTAGTAAAACTGGTGTCAGTAAGTTGACTAGGACCCTGCAACTTCTTGGTGGCACGAGCCCTGAAGTTCTGGTGGATGTGTTGGGTATTACTGAAATACCCGACGATCCCTGGAAGGCAATGAACATGGTCAGAAACATGGACATTGCTACGGTTCGTGCCTTGGAAGTCTTTACCACTTCAGGTAAAGGTAAGCAGGTAGGTCACCACCTCACTCCAGGTAATATCCTAGGTAAACACCTACTCGGTATGAGCCCCCAAGACAGATATGATGTCTTTAATGGGTTGTTAGATATGGGTCGCAAGCATGGCATGGACCCAAGACAAATTATCCCGTTGCTTGACGCTGTGCATGGTGAAGTTGCACACGGTGGCGACTGGAGTGGTAAGAAGACAGGCGCACTGCTAGAAGTCATACCTGGTGAAAAGGT
>WTHI01000130.1:16435-22792 GCA_011523185.1 Methanobacteriota archaeon | reverse complement strand
TCACTGTACTTACAGCCTCGGCAAGTACCTGTGGAATTGCAGGTTGTTGTGGCCTGATTTTTACCATTCCAGCTATGTTCTTAGTTAGCTCAGATAAGAAGAAGATTGAGGGTAGTGCTTACCATCCTGAAGCGGGTATGATTAATGCCTCGAATGTGGTTAATATCATCAGTCTAGTGATCGCAATTCTTGGAATAATTATCGGGGTATTGTTCTTTGGCGGCTTGGCTGTGCTAGAAGGATTCTAGGAATTCGAACAAAGCAGAGGGATTCAGAATGACTGATGATTTTCAATCTGAAGTAACTCCTAACCTCGACGGGCCTGAAGTATTGTATGTCCAAGGAGTAAGTAATCCAGCAGCGGTTGGCCAATATCCCCAAACTCAAGCGGTTGTCGCCATGGTGCTGTCCGTCATGTCTATTGCTGCAGGTTGCGGGTTATGCACAGCGATTCCGGGCTTAATGATGGCGAACACCGCCCTCGAGATTACCAGTAAACATCCAGGTCATCCTGATCAGGGGCTTGCAAAGGCCGCCCAGGTTATCGGATGGATTGGAATTGTTCTGGGAATCATCGGGCTCATACTCGTGGTGCTTTACTTCATTGTTATTGGGATTATAGTTGCTAACGCAGAAGCCTGATTATATCCTAACACAATGGAACACTGCGTGTTGTTCCTCGAATACCGAGATGTCGATTACCTCTAGCAATTCTAGATGCTGACAATCTTCTATGACACTCTTTGTGTGCTCAAATCTAGCATCATCCCCACCTTCCATCCAACGCTCACTGGCTGCTTTCAGAGATAGGAGAGCGGTCCCCCCTTGTTTGAGAAATGCCGAAGTCATCCTAACGAAGGTCTCTGCCTGATCGCCTATGCTAAGGTCTTGATGCAACCAATCCGCCTTACCTCTAATGTATGGTGCGACAGCAAGTGGATTGCGTGCATCTGCTAAGACTGGAACTAGACCTTGGCGGCGTTCAGCCAACTTGACCAAATTACGCATCATCCTAGGAGAAATATCCACCGCGACCACCTGTCCACCGTGGTGATTTCCTGCACCACAGACATTGTCGTGAATATGACTTACAGTGCCGCCAGAAGAAGCACCAAGATAGAGACAAGTAGAGCCGGATTCGGGTAATAGTGCAGATGCATCCCGCTTAGTCTTGAGAATACTGGCGGCTACCTTAGATCGGTTGGGGTTCCAAAGACGCCATTCATTTCTGCCGTCTCTTTTCCTTCTCTCTCCTCTTACGGAGACCCCTTTGACTGCGTTACGTGACCAAAGGCTTCTACCTTCTCGACGAATACCCCAAGCAAGCTTGATGGGTTTTGGCAACTCTATCACTTCCGCTTAGGTGGTTTCGGGAACTTGGCCTTGATCGCCTCGGTCTCTTTGTGAATCTCAGCAACAGTATCCTCATCCCAAGGTTCTCCACCAAAATGATCGCACCTAACAGCGATTGAGGCTTTTCCAGCGAGGAATCTCGCGATCTTCCCACGCACCCATCGAGGTGACCGCGAAATCTGAGGCATGCTGAATAGTATAGCCCCATGTTTTGGTGGCGCGGCTCCACGTCTATGTGCAGCCATCGCCGCGTGTGCACCTAGTACCTGTAAGGAGCCTGATGGCATTCTAGCCAATCTCTCTCTACCCCCTGCTAAAGTTACCATTCTAGCAGCCCCTAGGGGTCCGATTAAGGCTGCAAGACTAGGTACATGTTGCTCTGCTAAATCACGAATAGCATTCTCGTGTGCTGCTAGTCGTTCGGTTAACTCTACTACGCCTTTGGCATGATCTCGTAATGCTTGCCATTCGATATCTGAGGGTGAATGAGCCGGTGATTCTACTCCTAATGTTGTGGCGGCTTCTTCGATTGAGTCTGATTGGGCTACCGCAGGTGGGATATCATCGCGTTGAGCATCAAGATCTACTTCCGAGAGGAAGAGACCAGTCCATTCCACACATCGTGCCTCGTTAGTGGTCCAAGACGCACGAAGTTCCGCCGCTGAGGATACTAGCATATCCAATCGACGATCGGTATCGCCAGCGGCATCCGCAATTCCTCTCTTGGCTAGAATTGGAGTCGCTCTTTCAAACAATTTTGATTCTTCATCATCGAGTTCCGGCCAATCGTTATCCGACATCGCACCAAGTGCATCGATTACTGCTTCGGGAAACCTATCGGATAGGGTGCGAGCTTCTGGACTCAAACGCCCACGTTGCAAGTCCCAAAGGCGGTCAGCAACGGCTCCCGCCGAGCGCTTACTTGACCAAACAACCTCGTCATGGATGACTCCATCGTCATCGACAACGCGGGCCAGCCGCCAGTCGTAATGCAATTTCATGACTATCGCGAGAAGTCCATTCCGCTTGAATCCCGCGCTATTCAGAAAATTCACGGGAAGCGGTCAATAACCGAATTACAGCGCCCGAAAGGCATGGACTTACGGCTTGCTGCATTAGTAGGGATTGGTGGTGCTATAGGAGCGGTGGCTCGCTACGCCTTGCAACAATGGTTACCTGCGGATAGTTTGCCTTGGGGAACAATTACAGCAAACCTCGTTGGATCATTACTTCTCGGTGTATTGTTGGGTGCGGTAGCTGCTGGTGCAACTATTGGAGACGATGTAGTGTTATTGTTTGGAACCGGTGTATTGGGGGCCTTTACCACCATGTCAGCATTCGCTGTTGACTCAATTCGATTAGCAGAATCTAATGCATCATCTACTCTGATAATGATAACAACAACCATACTCGGCAGTATTGCATTGGCTTGGCTTGGTTGGCGCTTTTCGACATCCATTATTGCATGAAAAACAGGAATAATCAATTACGAATGTTGAAGTACATATCCAACGAGCGCTGGTAGGTCACATAGACACAGCAAAGGGAGGATTACGAGTGTTCTGTCCAGAATGTGGTACTCTAGGATTCATGTCACCAGACGGTAATATCCGTTGTACTGATTACAAATGCGGTTACGAAGGACCTCTTAGTGGAGCAGATGGAAAGGGTGCGGAATTTACCGACCCAATGACTGGAGAAACCGTCGATTTATCCAAGGCGACCGCTTCCTCATCTGCAAAGGACCTCAAACACCTTACCGAAGTTGTCGAAGAAGAAGTCGCCAAAGGAACTCTCTGGGTTGGCGATTATCGTTGCCCAGAGTGCGATGGAGATCGAATTTTTGTCGTACTAATGCAAACTCGGTCGAGTGATGAACCCGAGACAAAAATATGCACCTGCGAGGGTTGTGGGCACAAATTCCGTGAGTATCAATGATTACTCTAGCGACCCACTACGTGGGTCGTATTCAGTTAATATAGTCTGGAATCTCATTAGCGAACCATGAAGAACCCCCCGTTGGAGGGGTCTTAGGTAGGTGTTGGGATGCTTAGAGTCACTGCCAAACAGCAACTGATGCGAGAAATTGTCGATCTGCTATCGGTTCTTACCGAAGAAGCCAAACTAAGTTGGGGTGAAAATGGCTTGAGCACGACCGTCGTTGACGGCTCCCATGTTGCATTGCTTTCGGTTACGGTAGCAGATGCTTGCTTCGAGACATATGAAGTCGAGCCGGTTGAGATTGGCCTAGAACTTGGTAAGCTTCGCGATCTTCTAACTTTGGCTGGACCAAACGACTTGGTTGAGTTGGATTATGACGGGGCAACAGGAGCAATCAATGTTCGAGTAGGTGAGGTTCATCGAATTCTTCGAGGACTTGATACTGGCTCAATCAATGAGCCACGTCAGCCTGATTTGGACTTTGAATGCAAAGCAACTTTGAGTGCGGACAGGCTATCTAGGGCCCTTCGCGCTGCAAAGTTTGTTGGAGAGTTAGTCGATTTAAGCCTCGATAAGAATCAGATGACAGTATCAGTCACTGTAGAAGCTGGCGAGGGAGTAAATGTCCGCTTCGATGCTGGCGAAATGTCGGAGTTAGTCGCTCCAAAGCCAACCGCCTCAACCTATTCTCTACAATTCCTTGACCCACTTAGCCGAAAGTTGGCTAGCGGTCTAACAGAGGAAGTTACTGTTGAGTTCCAAGACCGCTATCCTTTGCGACTTTCATGGAATTCAAATGAAGGCGGCGCGTCTTGGACTTACTTCCTAGCCCCGCGTGTCAGCAATGACCCATGATGACATTCGACGCTGTCATATTGTGAGTGTGGTTGAAAGCGAGAGCGGTTTCGGCCAATTCATGAGTGAGCCCTCGGTATGTGTAATCATACCAAGCGTTCGTAATTCCGAAGAATTGGAAATTGCATTAGAGGGATTGTCTGCCCAAACTTATTCTGGACCCTTAGAAATCATTGTAGTTGGACCTAGTAACGACCCAGGAAAGTCAGTTGCAGAAAGTAAGGGTATACGATTTGTCGATGACTCCGGTTCTAGAACAAGGGCTGATGCTTGTAATGTTGCAATTGAAGCCTCGTCTTCAGATTTGGTACTCTTTACCGATGATGATGTAATCGTACCTGAGGATTGGGTAGCGAAATTAGTTCGTTGCTTTGAGAGAGATGACGTTGCAGGAGTTGGTGGACCTAATTTCGCTCCTGTTGAAGATTCAACTCTTTGGCAACGTGTAATCGATGTCGCGTTCTGCTCGACAATTTTTACCGCAGGTACAAATTACGGAAAGGTGGGTGACTCAGATTTATCAGAAGTATCTCAACTACCTGGAGTTAATTCTGCATATAGACGCTCAGTTTTGGAAGAAGTAGGAGGATTTGATCAGGGTGCAATCGGAGCAGAGGATGTAATGCTCGACCATCGAATTAGAATGGCTGGTCATAAATTATGGACTGATAGAACTGCGATAATGTGGCACCGACGCAGAAACCTATCACGCGTAAAGAAACAAATCGGTAATTATGGACTGGTTAGAACTCTAGCAAGTAACCAATATCGAGAACTACACGCATTTACTCATTCAATGGTTGCAGCATTCCCTCCGATAGTTATTGCAGCATTTGCATTATTTTTCTGGGGTGCTATGAATGGAGGATTGGCGTGGCCGGATTTCTGGGACATCAGTTTAGATAGAGTCCCTATGGGAATTGAGAGAATCGCGGTTCATACTCTTCCAACTCTAATGATTTTGTACAATTTGCTTGCTTGGTATGGTTCAGCCAAGGGGAATTCACCAAGTAAATCTGCTTGGACTATTTTTCTCTCTTCAATCGTCACCTATACCCTTCATTGGAATTACGGAATCGGTGTGCTGCGCGGCAAATGGAGAATATTTCGCGGCCGTCCAGGGCTACAAATCGATGACCGTTCACGTGATTGATAGCATTCAATTTGTAAAACAGGCCTTAATATCCTAGATTATTGTCCTCTTTTCATGGCACTTGAGTGTAATATCGATGCTCGAGGTAAAGCCGTTAGGCTTCGATTGGGCTTAATGGGAGTACTTTCCTCACTCGGTTTAGCAGCGGCCTGTTTGCTAATCAGCGCCCCAGACTTAGCTTGGATTGTACCGGCTGGAGCATTCATTGGAGGAGCATTTGCTATTTTCGAAGGTCGCACTGGTTGGTGCGTAGTCAGAGCCCTCGGGTTTAGGACTCCAATCTGAATTTATTTCCAGAGTCCTAGAGTATCTCTGAGACCCATTTCAAGATCTTCGTGAATGAATTGATATCCCTCTGCTGTTAGTCTAGCAGGCAATACTCTTTGACTCTCTAGAGTGAGTTTCTCCCCCATTTCACCAAAGAGAATCTTGACCACGAATCTAGGTAAAGGAGCAAAGGCAGGTCTTCTCAATACTCTACCTAGAGTCTTTGCAAATTTTTTCTGCTCAATCGGATTTGGTGCAGACAAGTTGTATACTCCTTTGGAATCAGTATTCATCATTAGGTGATTAATCGCATATATCTCGTCATCAAGAGATATCCAAGACATCCATTGCTTTCCATTTCCAATTGGACCGCCCGCTCCCATCTTGAAGGGGAATAGCATCTTTCCTAGAGCTCCTGCTGTTGCGGTTAGAACTATACCAGTTCGAAGAAAAACAGTCCTTACTCCTGATTCTTCGACGGTCGATGCAGCCTCTTCCCATTCTCTACAAATATCTGGAAGGAATCCTTCCCCTGGAGTGCTATCTTCTGTTAGTTGCTCATCTCCTCTGTCACCATACCAGCCAACAGCGCTGGCTAACATCATACATTCTGGTTTATTTTCTAAGGTAGAAATTGCATCTGCAAGTAATTTTGTGCTATTTACACGACTATCTCGAATCATCTGTTTTCTGCGCTTATTCCATCGCTTGTCGCCTATTCCAACACCACCGAGATGAATGATTACATCAAATCCCTCGAGAATACTTGCATCGAGTTCTCCCTTGTC
>WTHI01000130.1:0-16335 GCA_011523185.1 Methanobacteriota archaeon | reverse complement strand
GTCGTTACGCCATTTATCTCGCTTAGATTATGGTCATGATGCCAACGCCAAAATGGTCCCTTGACCATTTTGTCGGCAAAATGATTGGGTGGATCGTACGCAGTGTGTTCAGCAACCCAGGTCATCTTTACTGGCCCCATTGGGAAACGGAAAATTCTCTGTGAACCTACTTCTAGGGTTTCATCTGCTCTAACTTCTTCGGCTACTTCCCATGGGGGCATTAATCTTCGAAAAGAGCCTTCATGCTCGAACCAATCGAATGTAGTTTCAATATTAGATTCAACTACTGTATTGTGCTCGTATTTGTACAACTTATTCCCCCTCACTTTGGAATTGGAGCGTCTTCTGCCCAGCGAGCAAGATATCTCTCTAGGGGCAATTTTTTCCTTGTGTTCTGTGAAGACATGTAACGTACTTTACCAAAAATTGGTCTCTCTGGGCCCCATGCTCTATCATGTCTTCCCAGCACCCAGAAAATGCCCGTGTATGAATTCGGATCTCTACCATCTAGAGCCCATCTATCATTGATGTTAATCATCCATTCAGCGGCTTTTTCGGGATTTGGGGACCACTCTAGAATTCTTTTACCCCAGAGCATTCTGAGATAATTATCAATATGGCCACTCCTTACCAATTGTCTTTGGGCAGCGTTCCATATCTCATCACCGGTTTCTGCATTCTCAATTTGTTCGAATGTATATTCTTCTCGAGGATCAGAAGAATGCAAATCTAGAGACACCTTAGCCCAATCGGGAATCGAATCTATCGACGCATGGTCTTCTCTGTAGTGGGCGAAGTTGAATCCAAGTTCACGCCATGTAATAATCTGGTCTAGGAAAGCTTCGTGAGCTTCTGGCAAACCCCACCATCCACTTCTTGTTCCTCTCCCGGTATCCTCAATCGAAATTTTTGTTGGGTCCCATCCTGAACGGTTCAAAACCGCATTGACTACTTCAATTGATGATATATGTCCGAAGTGAAGCCAAGGTGAAAGGCCGCTACTTGCTGAGTCATCAGGGTTATTTCTTCCTGTGTCGTATACTTCTAAATCGTTCTTTAGGAATCTTTCAAGCCTAGCAATTGCTTCGTATCGTCCGCCTCGTTTGGAATTGACTGGACGGACTTTGTGGTCGATGTCTAGGGGAGCACAAGCTTCCTTGCCAATATCGCCAGCTTGGGCTACTCTCCACAACCATTCGTATGGTGTAATTGGGCTATCGCACTCAGAGAATAATTTCTCTGTGTATGTGTCGGAAAGACGTAAATCAGCTTTGACATTTTTCATAGGATCGAAGGCAGGCAGTGTGGCCAAGGCGCTGATTAGGTTTCGCTGCATGTATTTTCTGAATGAATACGCGGTGGGGAATGCTCGGTCAGCCCACCTCATTGGCAATATTCCGTTGGAGTCCACTGCATCCAATCGAACCCTACAGAATTTCGCAGCCTGACGCATGACTTCTCTGGGCATGTAAGTTGGGAAGTCATCTATCACTACGGAACTGGAATGAAAAGATAACTTTCGAAGTAAACCGTTTCCCGTCTGTTTGTGAGTCTCGACCCAAGGAATGTAAGTCAGTTTATTTGACGAGAATATGGCCTTGTTGTCAATGATGCCCTGCGAAAAGAAAGTGAGAATTCTATCGCTCGACCAACGATGCCGAATTGAAACTGCTTCAACAATCAACAACGGCTTTCCTAATTTGGTGGCGAGATTTATCGAATACTCCAATGCCGAGTTGTAGTGATACCTTCTGGCAGCGGTCATCCAATAGAGAACAAACTCGCCATCTTGATTCACAGGTAATCGGTTTAGACGATGAACACGAGCTTGGCCACCCGGCAAATCCTCGTAAATCTGCTCGTCCATCGAGGTTTTACACTTACCTTGGCTATATAATTCAGTGTTTGTATTCAACGCCCTACAAAAACAGTGTTTGATAAGGCAGACTACCAACGTTGCAATTGAATGACGATACAAATAGACGATAATCAACCACTCTCAATCGAGTCCGACTCATTCCTTCCTACAGAGTACGGCAACTTCAGAATTAGGGTGTTTGTGGGCCCCGATGGGAAAGAACACACCACATTGTACACAGGAGATGTGTCCAATCCAAAGAACACACCCCTCGTCAGGATACATTCCGAGTGCCTCACAGGAGATGCATTCGGGTCCTTGAAGTGCGACTGTGGTCCACAGTTAGAGTCCGCCATGCGCAGAATCCAAGAAGAGGGATGTGGGGCAATCGTTTACCTCCGCCAGGAAGGTAGAAACATCGGCCTTTATTCCAAAATACAGGCTTACGCACTACAAGATCAAGGACATGATACCCTGGATGCGAATCTTCTACTAGGCTTGCCAGCCGACGGTAGGACTTACGACGTAGCTGCGGAAATGTTGAAGGATTTAGAAGTCAACACAGTACGTCTTATGACAAACAATCCGTTGAAGATAAACGGCCTTATTGAAAATGGAATACATGTTCAGAAACGGTTGGAGCACGTGGCAGGAATATCCACCTTCAACAGTGAATACCTCGCAACCAAAGGGGCCAGAATGGGCCACCTATTGGACCTCGATTAGATTAAATCAAAACAAAGGACACGTGATGCCATGCAATCGCTTGTAGGTACCACCGCACCAGACTTTTCTGCCCTAACAAGTGAGGGAGATGAATTCAATCTTAGCGACTTGGATGGTAATTGGAAAGTACTATTCTTTTACGCCGAAGATGGTTCTCCAACCTGCAAAAGGGGTTGTCTTTCGTTCAAGGAGCAATATAACATTTTCAAATCCCTCGAACCACCAGCCGAAATCATCGGAATAAGTCAAAATACCGTTGAAGAACACAAGGAATTCAAAGAAGATTTGGGGCTCCCATTCATCCTGCTTTCAGATCCAGAACGAAAGATTGCCGAGAGTTATGGAGTTCCTGTACATCTAGGAAAATTCCCATCAAAATCATCCTTCGTGATTGGGCCTGATAACAAAATTCACTTTGTTTACGATTGGCTATTTCGACCTCGTCAACATGTTGCTAAGATTCTTCGCTCGCTAAGTAGCGTGACGAGTTGATTTGATGAGTTGGGAACGACTACTGATGGATGCCGGCCTCTCAGAGAGAGAGGTGAATACCGTGATGGTGTTGTCTAGTACCCCGAACATGAAGGCAAGTGAAATTGCCAAAGAAATTGGCACAACTAGGTTAGACGCATACAATTCCCTGGAGAGGTTGCAAAGAATCGGAATTGTTACCTCAACCGCCGATCGTCCAATGAGATTTTCTAGCCCTTCAATAAACGAGGTAGTATCTCATTTAATTGAAATCAATAAGGAACAACTTAGCCGAATGGAAGAAAGTTATGGAAATTTAATTTCAGGAAAAGAGACTTCTTCTTTTGAGCAGCAGAGAGTATCAGATGAGCCTAAATTCGCAGTACTCAAAGAAAGAGTCCACATCCTGAAGAGAGTAGAAAAAATGGCCGAAGATGCTGAAGAAAGCCTTACTTTGGTCTTAGGGAAATTTGGCATATTACAACTATGTAGAAACCCTGCGCTTGCAGAAGTTAACTCTGCTGCTGAAAGGGGTATTGTAATCCGAGTATTAGCTCAACTGGATAGGCGAACAACAAGATTCTATGGGGAACTGAACGACCTAATCGAGGTCAAACACTCAGATGACCTAGATGCGCAAGGTGCAGTGGTAGATTCATCAGAAGTCATACAATATCTGACCATGGAAGACAATCCGGTCGGAAGAGGAAAAGAGGATGCTGCATTATTTGTTGAATCAGAAACCTTCGCTGAATCTCAATTGAATTTAATCGATGCAATTTGGGAAGAGGCGATCCCTTTCGAGACCGCATCCAAGAGATTCACAGAGGAGAAGATTGTCGACCCTCTGAAATTAACTCTCGATAGTATGTCATTCCTTGAGAGAATTCGAGAGGTATTGGAAATTAATGACAATCTTCCGGATACCGATACACCATTCAATCCTGATGCATTCATGGCCTCTGGGTTAGAAGTTAGTGAGGCACGAAGGGCGCTAGAAACCGGAGGAGTTCAGAGCCTGAATGCCTTCGGAATTGACCTGACATCTTTGCTCCGACAAGTAGGAAATCGCATAGGCCAAGAATTGGCCTTTAGCCTGAAGGATATAGACGGAAATATCGAATTCCTGAATGAGATGATGGACTGGTGGGAATATGCAGGATTGGGGAAACTAAGTTACGATCTGGACCCCGAATTCCACATCAAAGTAGAACTTTCAAACAATACATCTGATTCTGAGAGTCTTCCACTCTGGGCACTCGATGATGGGATTATTGAAGGTGCACTTAATGAAAGATATACACCTGAAAGTGGCGTCTTAGTTCATCGAGTTGAATCCGAAAATGAGGACGAATTCTGTAGATACAATTTGAATATATCACAGTGATTTGCCACGATTCGGTTTGACCTTTCCACAATCTCTACCTAATCGATAGGAAGTGGTTTTCGGACGCCAGAAAATCATTGAAAGTAAACCAAGAATTATTCCTCCAAAAACTAATCCCGGCCATCCTGTTTGGATATATCCTTCACTTGCGTTGAAGTAGGCCCAAACAAACGAAGGAATGATTCCAACAATCATAGCTATTACTATTTCTTCCTTTAGTAGCCTCGCAGTATCTCGATTAGCAGGTATTCTCTGAGGGTCCTCCTCGAACCCTGATTCTTCTTCTCTTTTTACCAATCGTGCAAATTTTGGTTCCGTTGAACCTTTAGCCAACAATTTGGTGATGGGTTTGCCTGAAGACCATTGTTTTGCAATGTGAAACGTCCAATCATCTGTCAAATGAGGCCTTCCATCCAGTGCTTTACTCCGGTAATGTCCGTTACAACAATCAGAAAGTTTCTCGAGTTCTTGATCGCCAGTAATTGCCTCTTGATCTAGAGCCAATTTCCATTCTGATTCACTCGCCAAATCTGCTTTTTCGGATTGAATTATTTTATCAACCTCTTCAATTCGAATAGGATGTTTAGCGATTGAATATCGATAGCTTATCTCAACCATGTGTTTTGGTCCGATTCCTCCAAACAAGATTGAGCGGTTATCACTTCCAATCTCGGTTCTCCCCGGAGCAACGGGGACCCATTCGAGCGACATGCTCAATCCCCTGCTTCAATTTGGCCGGTTTGAATTGCCCACTGGGATGCATAAACACTGTCATTTCCGAGTAACTCTTGATGGGTACCACGTTCTACAATTGCTCCGTCAACCATAGAAATAATCTCGTCGGCGTTTCGTATCGTTGCTAATCGGTGAGCAACACCAATTGTGATCCTCTTCTTACCATTGGAACCATTTCCTCCACCGAATAGTGATTGTTGAATTCTCTTCTCCGTCTCTGCATCCAGAGCAGCGCTCGCCTCGTCAAGAATTAACACATCAGGATTCATGAGCAGAGCTCGAGCGAGGCTAATCCTAGCGCGCTGACCACCAGATAGTCTGACTCCCCTGTCTCCTACCATCGTGTTCATTTCATCCTCCATTTCAGCAACAAATTCCCAAGCACCAGCAGTTTCTAATGCTATCTTTACATCTTCATCGCTAGCCTCGCGAGCATATGCAACGTTGTCTCTGATTGTTCCGAAAAATAGGAATGGGTCTTGACTCACAAAGCCGATTCGTGAACGAACAGAATGTATTGTGAATTCCGATATGTCTTGGCCATTGATTCTAACCTGGCCTGATTGTGGTTGGTAGAACTTTTCTGACAATTTCAGAATGGTCGATTTACCTGCCCCTGTATGGCCCATTATTCCTAAAAATCCTCCAGAATCAACTTTGAATGATACATCATTCAAGACATTAATTGAGGTGCCAGGATAAGCGAATGTTACCGAGTCAAAAGAAATAGAAGATATTGGTTGAGTTAATTCCACGGCCTCTTCAGAATCAGAAATCGATGGTTCTAAATCAATCAATGCGAATACTCTACGTGAGGCCGCTTCTCCTCTTTGTAATTGATTTAGCAACATTCCTAGGATCCAAAGAGGCATTGTCATTCTCGTGGAGATAAGGAGGAAAGTGACAAATTGACCAACACTAATTTCACCTGAACTCATCAACCAACCTCCCGCAGAGACCAATAGACCAAATGAAATTCCTGCGACAATGTGGAAGCCAGGAATAAACCGGTTTCTGATGAATGCTGCTTGAATTGCTTGATCTCTGTAATCTGCACTTTGACCGTCTATTCTGTCCATTTCAAATCGGGTTGAATTGTAAGCCTGAACAACAGTTATTCCGGCGAGAACATTCTCAAGTATGGCTACGATTCCTCCCGTGCTCTCACGCTGTTTACGATATTTTCTCTGAACCCTTGTTGAAAACCAAATTACCATTGGAACAATCAGAATAAAAGGGGTGAATAGAATCGCACAAAGTGTTGGAGACATCCAAAATAAAATTGCAAAAGCGGTTAATAGGGTTGTAAATATTCTGATTATACTGGTGCTGGAGTCTGAAATTACGTCTTCTAATTGTGCCACATCAGCAGACAGTACTGACATTAAATTTCCAGTTTGTCTGGTTTCAAAGTAGGAGGCTTCCATGCTTAACAACGATCGAGTCGCATCCATTCTGATGTCATGTTGGGCCATGTAAGCTATGGATTGCCACAACTGATTACTCAGTCCCTGAAAAATTGCTAACACGACAAAAGAAAAGAGAATTAATGCACCAAATCCCAATTCAACCGAACTAATCGGACCTAATGAGGGGAAGATATCGAGAGTGACAAAACCTTCAATTCTTGAATCAGTAAATTGGGGGTTGTCTGGATTGTAGTAATCCGCAGCCATTCCAATTGCAATGAATGGAATTAGGTCAAAGACCCTAGCACCCATATTGGATAGAAGTCCTCCTAATGCCCTTTGCCAATATCTTGTAACATATGGGATGATTCTCCATATTTGACGACCAATGACTTGAGATTCGTCTTGCTTATCGGACGAATCCCTTGCGATACCATCGGCCATGGCCTGTGTCATTATTCAGCCCCTACGCTGTAGCCTATGAATCCTTCAGTATCGTGCAGACCTACGGTCTGCACGGCTATGTTGAGATATTTGGTGCGCTCGCCGGGATTTGAACCCGGGCAAAGAGGTTGGAAACCTCTTGTGCTACCCCTACACCACGAACGCGCAACCCGCCGAATGAGGACTAGTCTTTGACCGATTCGGTGCGATAACTTAGCCACAGAGGTCGCTGAATTTGAAAAGGGAATGGCTTTTCGGCAACTTATGCTTCTGAGGCAGAGGCTCGGTATCGCGATATTATTCATCTTTTTACCAATCAATATTCCACTTTGGAAGATGATGTTTGAATTATCGGGAAATAGCCTACCTTGGGGTGATTTACAACTATTTTTTGGATTCCTAGTCCTCTTTATTTTAGGAGGTATGTTGACATTTACTCCAGAACTAAAATCTCCTTTTGAGAAAGCAAATTAGAAATCGAGGCCGTATAATTTGCTTGGCCACTCAGAATGTATTTTCAAGAGCAAATTTTCTACATCATTTGGGTCGTTTCCGGCAAGGAGAGCAGAACACAATTCGTCCGTTCTTTTGGGAATTGTTTTGGGTCCAAGAACAGCACCGGGTCGCCGAGGATCGTCTAGGAAGTCGGTCTCCATACCCCACGGTGCTGAGGCATTTGCATGAGTTGACAATAAGCCCTCCAAGCTACCTCGACCAACACTCACAGTGCAGGCTAATCCATGGGTGAAATTAGCAGATACATCAGCAGGGGCATAATGCCTAACGGTCTGCGAGAGAGGAAGTCCTGACTGAATTGCCAATTGAGAAATTTCAGAGTAGGTTTGTTCACCAGCATCTTCGACGTGTAGTTGAATGGGTATTTTTGAAATTGCGGCTTCGGCCATAATATGAGATAGATTTTCATTTGCTTGAGTCCATATTTCCTCGCTAACTTCGTAATGCGGCCTTCCAACTTCACCGAGGCAGTGTGCCTTTCCTTGCTCGATTAGCTCTAGAGCTAAATCGACTGATTCTAGATGTAATTCGCTTGCTCTATCAATTCCCAACTCAGATATTTGGCGCTCCCACGCAACAGGGTGAGGGCCGATTACTACTCCGACTGAAATTGCAAATTTTTTCCTTACCTCTTCCGCCATCAAAATCGTTTCAGAATAGGCTCTACGATAGCCTTCTTTGTCGATGGGTAAGGCCCCACTAAAACCTGGTTTGTGAACCAACATTAATCCAGTTCCACCAACTCGAACAAATTCTTCAATCGCTGAAAGATATCGGTTCGAGCGATCTAGGTGGATATGTTGGTCGACGACTGGGCCCGTCCAGCGCCCGTCGACGATGAAACTCATGCCAACGCGCCTTCCTCATCTAACTGTTCGGCCCAATGGCGAACTGCCATCTCGGCGACTCGTTTGGAGGATTGGCCAGTTACAACTCCGTGGCCATTATTGAATACCAGAAGATTGCAGTTGTGTCTATTTGCGTCTATTCGGATACAACCGACTCTCTCATCCTTTACTACATCTGCAAATCGGGCCGAAGCCAAGTCCAGTAAAACCGCTCGGCCGAATGAGAAACTAACCAACATATCTCCTGCTTCTGAGTGTAATCCTTCTTCAGACATTCCAAGACTTAGTAGAAGTTCTTGAATGACTAATCGGGCAACCTCTAATCTAGCGATTCCATGAACTAATACGCTACCCGACTCCTCGACTACGAAGGTTGCCCTTGGTTCCTTGTGACTAATCACAACCCATGGCCCAGACTTGATACCTTTTGCAAGTTTAACAGCATCATCATGCTTGATTGGCTTACCTGGGATGAAACGGAATGTTTGAGTCTCGACATTGACTCTTATTCTTGCGTCTTCGTCCATATCTAGGCCTCCTCAGTTTGTATCGGTTGTATGGTTTCTGAATCCGGATAACCATCGAAGGCCCTCAATAGTGAGGGCAGCCGTGGTTGATGGACCGGAACCATCAGGGATGGCCCTGTTGTATCGGAGTCATCAACTCTGCCCTCTCTAAGGTCTGCAAGAGCACCCCTGATTCTCGAGACAATTCGGGATGAACGTTCGGAGATTAATTCGGCAGTAAGGCCTCTGTTTTCCTCTTGCCACCATGTTGCGCTAGAGGCTGCTGCTGCACCTAATTCAGCATCTACGCCCTTTGCAGCCTCGACAAGACTTGCTTTTGAGCTTCGTAATTTTTTCCAACGCCTACCAATTGTAACACTAGAAATAAGTGAAGACATAGACACCTGTTCATCGGCAGCACGAGTCATCCAATCTACCCATTCTTCATCCTCCATTGAAGGTTCTAACGCGTATACTGGTAAACCTCCACGAGCGTTATTTGCGTGATGCAATAATCTCATAGGTTCAGGATCCGGAATTGTTGGGCCATCAACTTCGTAGATTGTTAAGTCATCCAAAAGGCGACCGAGAACTGTGCCAGAAGCCATAGCTGCAGCGACATGTATTCCAGGGCTTTCTTGATCCTCCTTTTCCTCCTGAGGCCATCCACTAATTTCCTCCTCGGATGCCAGCAAAGCGATTCCATCCCAATGTTCTCTAGTTCGGAGTATGGTTGGCATTCGAACGCAAGGTAAGTGTGGCCATAGCAGAATTCTGCCACCATCTGGGTCATCGAAAATCACCGGTTCCCAAACCAATTGACCTTCGCTCATAATATCCCGAATCGTCTGCATGGCTTGACTTGAACGGTCAAATAACCGCTTTCAAGGCCTATCCTGTTGTGGTTGGATTGAAGGAGGGTGAGTGTGCGGCAGTATCTGAGAGAGATGGCTGAACCGCGCTCCTCCGAACCCGTCGTGCTACTGAATGAAGTATTTCCAGGAGATACAAATGCCCTAGATACGCTATTTGGCGGTCGCTTGATGTCAATTATGGATACCGCCGCTGGAATGGCGGCTAGCCAATTCGCTCACAATGAATTTGTGACCGTCTCGGTTGACGCATTGAAATTCAAGCGACCGGCTTACCAAGGCGATGTAATTAGAACAATAGCAAGGGTTGTCTGGACCAGTCGAAGGACCGTTGGAGTCTTGGTGAGATCATGCAGAATGACACGTTCCAATTGGGACCCTGAGGAGATTTGTTCTGGATTCTTTTTCATGGTCGCAATCGATGACTCAATGCGACCGGTCGAAGTCCCGCAATTCACTGCAACCAGTGACGAGGAGAAAGATCTCTGGGCTCAAGCACAACGAGCAAGAGATGCTATGCGCTAATTCTACGGACTCACAATATTGATTGTAAAGGGATAATTGTACATCTGTCCTGCCTTTAGAGCATTATTCGCATTAACCGACCAAAGAAGATACATTATCCAATGTGCGAGTGCTGTAATGAATCCAAGACAGACAAACATCAGAACAGTATGAACCAGTAGAGCCAGTGAAAACGTGATAGATGCATTGAGAGATTGTGCTAAATGATGTTTCAAGATGGGGTCTTCGTCGGAATTTGTAGAATACAATATCAGAGGAACTACCCAACAGAATAGAGGGAAAACAAGATTCAGTAAGGGACCACAAAGATGAGATGCGGTTCCATTACCTATGTTCCGATTAGAATTAGTTCCTTGACTTAGGATTACAGGTTCTGGGCGTTGTTCTTCCATGATTCCCCATACATTGGGTCTCATTTGAACTAATTGCCAACCATTTCTACCCGTCGATTTGATGACTATATCTCCGCCCGCGCAATCCATGCCGGTGCTGAATGTCGCCTTTGTGGGCAGTGAAGAACTCGCCAGATCCTTAGCGAAGTCTAACGATGTCCGAGATATTGAATCGTATGTGTACAAAGAACAGCGAGAGGGTGAAACCTGTGTTCTTTCTTTACTTCGCCCACTAAGGCATCCAGAGAGACTTAGACCTCTTTTGTCAGTTCTCAACGTTGCCGAGGTTGGTATTGTAGAAATCACAAATGTCGATGCGGCACTAGGAGAGATTTTGGTATCTTTTGGCGCAGCGAGAATAGAAAGAGGCATTGCGATCATCAATCCTTCTGAGGGACAATGGGTAGATTCAGAGCAAGTCAATATGATTCTATCACAGGCTGGTTTAGAGACTTGGAAGTTGTATGAATCGGTTCCCGATTCACATGATATCAGAGAGGAATTGTATCAACACATGAATGTGGTTGGCTCGAAAAATAACTCAACAAAAATGGTATTGCCCGTTGACCAACATTTCAATGTCAAAGGAGTGGGATTAGTTGCAATTGGTTATGTTCAATCAGGCACAGTAAACAAGCACGATGAGGTAGTAATTTTGCCAGCAAATGAAACCGGTGTGGTTAGATCCCTACAAGTAATGGACGATGATGTTGATTCGGCAATTGCAGGTGATCGTGTTGGAGTTGCGTTGAGGAACCTAAGAGAGGAGGCACTACACCGTGGATGCATGATTATTCATCCTGAATCACAGGCACTCAATCGCCATGATAATTCAAAAATAAAAATCAAAAATGCGCCATTCCAAAAGAGGAAATTAACAACTGAAGATGTAATCCATGCCGCAGTTGATTTGCAATTCGTTGTAGGCAGAATAAAGAAAGTTGATGGAGAAATAATTTCTGTGGAATGGGAGAGTCCTCTCTGGATTAGAGCCGAAGGCTCGCCAGAGATATTGATTACACAACTTGACGCTATGCCGATGAGAATTATTGGTAGAGTGGAAACTATCGAGCAAGCCTAGTTTCGTTTTTTTTTGAGACCCAACCACGGGGCTCTCGGCGCTCGTCTCACGCGCACGCAAGGAGCCTCTAACCCTGCTCACCTTCCCGAGCAGTTATAGCCTCGAGGAGGCGCTCGGGCAAGTGGGATGTACTCAGCCGGGCGTAATGCCCGACTGGATGAAGGAGATTCGGAACTATTCGACAACCTAAATCTAGTCGGCATAAGTGGGAGATTTTGCGGAATCCTCACAGAGCGACAGCTAACCTTTGAGGACTACTCAGGATATGGAATCAGAATCAATCTCTCCAACATCTCGACTTTGAGAAATATCAACTTAGCAAAATTGCCGAATAGTTTCCTAACCATCGGAGCTGTTGGAGTCTGGGTGGGTGCAACAATAATCACTCCTCCAATAGGTTGGGCCGTAGCAGCAACAGGTGCTCTTTCGGTTTTTGGATATCTTAAATTGAAGAATCCTGTATTGTCGATCGAGACCAATGCCGGAGACAAATACCTCGTTAATGGGACTCAGTCAGAATTACTTCGATTGTGTATGATGGTCGACCGTGTTATGCATGGTTGTACAATCGAAGAAGCAAAGGCAGGTCTACAAGAATTGGAAGAAGAGAGAGAAAGATTGCTTGCACAAAACCAGCCAAGGGCTCTTCTCAACGCACCGGACACCCTAGATAATTCTGAATCGAACATTATTGAGGCTGAACCAGTAACTATGATTTCCCATTCCAATGAAACAACTACCCCAATACCAACGGCTTCTGTTGCTGCTCAACCTTCGTTTTCACAACCTGTTTCACAGGAGGGTGGCATTTTTGCTTCTCTAGATGCCTTAGATTCAACACCTGCTACAGCCACAAATTATCCGACCACATCTACAGATTCTCGCTCCGCTTACGAGAGGGCTTGGGGTCGCGAAGAACCACCTGAATGGTATCACGAAAAAGACCCATCACAGGAGGATAGGCTTGACGAGGCTTTCTCAGATGCCATGGGTTCAATGTTTGGAGAAGGTGGGCTATTCGGAGTTGATTCACCTGCGAGCAACCCTAACCCTACGAATTATGAAAATTCTGAACCAAGTATGGATTTCTCTCTATTCGATGATGCCCCTGCAACTCCTGCTCCGACAACAACTGGCATCACAACTCCTGCCTCATTTTCACCACCCACAACGCCTAATCCAGATAGGCCAGTATCAAGTTCACAGATGATTCGCTCAGCACAATTGCGTCACGGCCAATCTGAAGCAAACAATTCTCCGACATGGGGTCTTCCGAGCCCAACACAAAATGCGGTTCGTGAGGAGTGTAAGCCGGGATTAGTAAAGACTGCAAAGGCACGTTCTGCTTGGCAAACCGAGAACCAAAGTCAAGCATTATCAATCCCAAATACCAACCCCGAAAACTTCGAGGAGGAATTCCCTGCAGTGTCAAAGCTGGCCAATAGTATGACCAATGGTCGGGTTCGAAGTTCGGCAGGTAAACCAAGAAAACAAAATTGGATTGCTTCGTTACTTTCTCCTACGCAGCCAAGAAGGCAATATGCCGATGTATATGGCGATGAGGATGGCGAGGCTCATGCTGGAGAAGCGAGATTTAGGTCTAGCCAACTTCTCAGGTTGCGCTCCGATCAAGACCACCAAGCCGATGTAGCCTCAAGGGCTAGGGAAATGACATCCACTAACGGTCCTTCATCAGCCAGAGATGCACTGGACAATGTCGTGGCACGGGTTGCTTCTGGAGAAGAGAGAGAATCAACCAGTAAATCTGCTAGTGAGCAATTACGATTTTCTCAACTTCGTCCAACCTCACAGAAAGGCGATAGACGATTACCCGGTATTCGGCAATTGAAGTGATTACTCACTTTATTCCGGCTATTCTTCGATACCTATCTACACGTGCGTGATAGATACCACGGTCAATCGATGAAATTCCAGAAATTCCTAATCCACCCAAAGTGAAAGAAGAGGTTACGGTGGCATGAACGAGTGCATTTCTGATTGCTTCAATATCAGTCAAAACACCCTGTCTTCCAACCAAATATGCAATTAGCGTGCCAGCAAATGAATCACCGCAACCTGTGGGGTCAACAATCTCATCAGTTGGATATGCTGGTAATGACAGTGTACCCGTAGGAAGCATTGCAAGAACTCCACCACTACCACGCTTTGCGATTAAACAACGAGGACCAGGGCCCGCGGCGGAACCGCCGTGTAGAGCCTCACCTGAGATTATTGATTTCATTGCGCGGGGTAGAATCTCATCCCCAGCAATGGCGCATACTTCCTGTTCGTTAATCACTACGATGTCGACCTTGCGCATGGCTTCGCTTAATGTCTCAAATTCAGTCTCAATCCATAGCATGAAAGTATCCAATACGGTCAATTGAGCACCAGGACATTGATCCAAAACCGCAACCTGAGTAGCAGGATGGGTACTGGCACAAAAGAGGACTTCTGGGTTCGTCCAAATCTCAGGTAAAATTGGATTGAAATCACCTAGAACATTTACTTCGGTTGCTAGTGTTTCGACGGATTCCATCGCACCTTCATACTTACCAGACCACCGGAATGTGTCTCCCTCAGCACGTACAACTCCAGCTAAATTCAATCCTGCTTTCTCCAAAATCATTTGATCATAGACTGCAAAATCATCTCCGACGACACCTACAAGACCAACCTTAGTTGGCTGTTCATCATGTGTTCGAAGATGAAAAGATGCTGCGAGGCCAGAATACACCGCCGCGCCACCAAGAAGGTCTGACCCATTTCCAGCAGGGGTTTGGATGTCATCATAACCGATTGAGCCAACGATTACCATGTCCATAATATCACTTCAATTCAACAAGTCTGGGTGTTCCTCAAGATACCTTATCGTCACATCTCTATTCCGGAAGTCTTCCTCTGATAGAATCGCTCTATGTAATGGAATAAGGGTTTCAACACCCAAAATCAGAGTCTCGGCAAGGGCGGCATCAAGTCTTCTAATCGCCTCTTGTCTATCTCTTCCCCAAACAATCAGTTTAGCGAGTAAGGAGTCGAAGGATGGAGGCATATCGTAGCCTGTGTGAGCATGAGTATCCACCCTAACACCTGGCCCTGCAGGCCAATGGCATTCCCAGAGTCGGCCTGGTGATGGTTCCAAGGTTCTCGGGTCCTCAGCATTTAGCCGAGCCTGAATTGCATGGCCTGAAATCTCAATATCATCCTGAGAAAACGGCAGACTTTCTCCTGAGGCGACTCTGATTCCAAGAGAAACTAGGTCGTGTCCGGTTATCATCTCAGTAACCGTATGCTCAACCTGAACTCGAGGATTAACTTCGAGGAAGTAGAATTCCCCGTGCGAATCCCTGAGGAATTCGAAAGTTGCGAGTCCCTTGTAACCGACAGCCTTGGCTCCTGCTACTACGCGTGCGCCTATATCGGCTCTAACTTCTTCAGAAAGCCAAGGCCCTTCTTCCAAGATTTTCTGGTGACGGCGTTGAATAGAGCAGAATCTCTCGCCGAAATGGATAGCATCTTCTCCATCTCCAAGGACTTGGAATTCAACATGTTGAGCACCTTCGATGAATTTCTCTAGGAAGACTCTGTCATCACCGAAGGCAGAAAGGGCTCGGCCTTGACATAGATTCAGTGCCGATTCGAATTCATCTGCTGAATCTACCACTTGCATACCGATTCCACCACCGCCAGCTGCCGCCTTGATGATTACAGGGAAGCCGATATCATCGGCAATCGCTGCGGCTTCCGACGGATCAGAAACAGGCCCAGGTGAACCTTTGGCAATCGGTAAGCCAGCTTTCGACATAGTTTCTCTAGCGGTAATTTTGTCACCGAGGATTCTCAACACCTCTGGACTGGGGCCGATGAATGTAATTCCCTCCTCAGCTAACCTTTCAGCGAAAATAGGATTCTCGGCAAGGAATCCATATCCGGGGTGAACAGCATCAGCCCCGACTTCTTTGGCGGCGGCGACAATTGCCTCAATGTCTAGGTAGGATGCTAAAGGGTCGTCTCGGGCTATGTGAATCGCCTCATCGGCTAGCCGAACAGGAGTTGTCAACCGATCTTCACGACCGTGAATCATTACCGCCTCGATTCCTAATGTCCTCAGAGAACGCAAAATTCGCAGGGCTATCTCGCCTCGATTGGCAATCAGCACCCTGCGGAACATGGAGGTTCCTGTAAGGTTCGATGTATCAGGGATACGGAAGATTATTCACGATAATCGACACGAATTTTTTAATGAGAAAATAGAAATCTTCATTTAAAATCAAGATTATGACTCCCTTATGGTAAGTGACCAAGCTGCATGTGAGAAGGCTGGAGGTGTATGGGTATCTGACGGTCAAGGTGGTGGATTTTGCTACATGAAACTCGAAGGAGAAGATATCGAAGTAGAAGAAATACCCAATCCAGATCTTGATTGGGACCCATTTGGATCGAGTAACTCCTCCTCTGCGCATGGTAGCGACTTGTATGTTAGGAAAAGACCTGGTCGCTCCTCAGATGGCGGGGGGAGCGGTACCGGAGATGCAAAGTCCGGCGCTGTAGACCATAACTCAACT
>WTHI01000061.1:18738-22890 GCA_011523185.1 Methanobacteriota archaeon | reverse complement strand
TGGTGGACCCGACCGGATTTGAACCGATGGCCACTCGGTTATGAGCCGAGCGCTCTAACCAACTGAGCTACGGGTCCTAACTGACTCTCGACAGCATCAGCGAGATGAACCTTATTCTCCTTCAGCAAGAAAAATTCAGTCAAAAAGTCGAACGTTTATTCAGAATTTTTGTCGAATATCTCTGTTTCCAAACACTCAATATTCAAGCATTAGAAACCTGTCGGCAACTCATGGCGAAGCTTTGGGTGATGTTCTTCACATCTCTTTTGCTAGTATCAACAATGAATTTCTATGCAGTAATTCGAGAACCCGATTTGATTGAAATTGACGAGATTCATGAATATCCAAGAGAATCTGTGAAGGTCAAAGGAGTGCTAACTAGCTTCGTAGTAGACCCATATGGTGAACAAGCAGACAGAATTGATCTGCAAGTTCGAGAAGTGGATGGTCACTCGGTAGTCGAGGTTCGATGGTTTGTAGACCGAGATAATGAGATTCCCCCCATTGGAACCATAATTACTGTAGAAGGTGAAGTCACTGAATGGAACGGTCGAATTTGGTTGTCATCAAATGGATACGGCGCAATAGTATGTGCTGATTCCGATTGTGACTCTGTAGAATACACTGCTATGCAATTGGTCGAAGTTGCAATGAATCCTCAGAACTTTGCTAACATGTCGGTGAAAGTAGACGGGTATTTGTCTGAATCTCTTGAACCTGATGTGACATATCATTCATTGAGCCTTATGGATAACCCCTCCTATGGAAATGCAGACCATTTATTGTACATGCAAGTAGAAGGGAGAGTAATCGATTGGATTGAAGCTGGAAGTCATGTGGAAATTTCTGGGTGGCTACAATATGATCAGCGTTCCCTTCGCTGGAGATTACTAGTGCAAGCAACCGCAATTGAAGTCCTAAACGAAGGATCGGTTGTTGACTTGTCATGGGAATTAGAACCCTACACACTGACCTATGAAGTTGGAAAGAATGTATCAATTGAAGGAACCGCAACCCAATCATCCGGCACTTGGTGGTTAATCGGGAATTCTCCAACTGACCGGCTCTGTTTACTGCCTTCACAAGAAGATGTAGATGCAGGATTGGAGGGTGTCGAAAGAAAATGGTATGGTCGATTGGTCTGGTCAACAGATGAGGCAACCATCTGTCTTAGAGCGGATGGATATACGGCGGAAAACAACGCAGGTAATTTTGGAAATGACGTGACTCCTCTACTAGATGTTGCTGAGAATCCATTTGATTATCTTAATCAGAACCATACATTCGAAGGATGGATTACTGACCCTATATCTCCAGATTACGACAAAGGATACGTCGGGGACGGGCCAGATTATTTCGCTCGTCAAACCAAACTGAGAATCCACCTAATTGGTGAGCATGCAGAATATATCGAAGGAGGTCAATCAATACGATTCAATGCGACAATAATCTGGTCAGAAAGCGAAGGGCGAGTCATTCTTGAAGCCCGTTCTTGGACTCTAGGTCAGCCGCCATCGCCAAACACTCTGAACTGGGGAGATGGTTACAACTCCTGGAAATGGGATATTGGAAAGCTGGTTGTGATTAATGGAGAGGCAATTATGGACGAGGACGGTAACCAATGGATTCAGAGATCTGGATCTGAAGAAAGGGTCTGTTTACTTGGAGACGGAACTGAGGCAAGCCAAACAGAGGGGCAAGGGCCTCTTGATTGGACTGGAAGATTATCTACCACAGAAGATTCTGTTGGGAACACAATGCAATTCTGTATAGATGTCAGATGAGGTGTTTAAATGGACCCTTGGTTAATCGATTTTGGTTGGTTAATTGGGTCATTTATTTTTGGAATATTCCTTGGTTGTTTAACGGGCTTAATTCCTGGATTCCACGTAAACAACGTCGCTCTGATTGCTTTGTCACTATCACCTGTTGCTGTCGGCATTGGTATCCCCTTAGATGCAGTAGCGGGAATTATTGTTGCCTGTGGAACTGTTCACACATTCCTCAATTACATTCCAAGTGCATTGGTAGGAGCACCCGATGACAACATGGCACTGGCCTTACTTCCTGGACATAGGATGTTGATTTCTGGTCAAGCCGCTCAAGGTGTTGCATATTCCGCACGTGGCTCCCAAATGGGTATGCTAATGTCAATCCCTCTGCTAATTGTTGCGCGCTTACTTTTCGGAGAAAATCCGGGATTGGGTTTGTATGAAGCAAGCCGTGAACAATTACCATGGATTCTATTATTCATCTCCATATTCCTAATTTTGACTGAAACAACTCGATTGCCATGGCCAGTTTGGTCGCAAAAAATAACTCAGAAACTAAAATGGCCGTTGAAAAAACCGCTAGAATTTACAATACCAATGGGTAGACTCAGTATTCGAAGACGATATGATGCGATTGATTTCCGACTTGGAGAAAGTTCTAGAGTTGCTGGAATACTTGTTGCAACAGCCTATTTCTTACTTACCGGATTCTATGGCTGGGCGGTATTCGAATTACCCGCTAGATCACCGGTTGGCATCCCATCTGCTTCCTTGTTATTCCCAAGTTTAGCAGGATTATTTGGGATTGCAAACCTAATTGACATCTACGTAACAACAAGCGAAATCCCACCCCAAGAACAAAATTGGGAAATGCCAGACCCCAAACCCCTAGCAGTTCCAACATTCCTTTCAGCCGTGGTTTCATCTGTTATGGCAATCCTGCCGGGAATGACTGCGGCACAAGCAACTGTCGTAGTTATGAGTGCTCGAAACTTTTGGGGTAAACTTACCGATCCCAATTACATTCCAGCAGATTTCGAGCATGGAACGCAACCTGGATTTGAACAGATGCCTCAGATGATGGTGTTTGAAGGAATGGAAGACCTATCCGATGATGACCGCTTGTTATTCCAAGAGGCACTCTCCGAAGCGGGTGCAACACCAGACTTGGATTTGGTCAATAATAATCAACAAAGAGATCTAGAAATTATTGCAATTCTTTCGTCAGTCAACACTGCTGTTACAGTGATGGTTCTGGGTTTCCTATACATGGTAGGAAGGCCACGGTCTGGAGCCGCTCTAGCATTGAACATGATGTACCCAATCGATATCTGGAATGCTGTTGAGCCGCCTGCCGATTTCGTTAGACTGCTCGCTATTACAGTAGCATCAGGATTATTTGCTGTTCCAGTAATGATTGAGGTCGGAAAAGGTATGTTGAAAATGCACGAATTAGTACCTCTCAGAAACCTAGTGATTTCTGTTAGTGCTTTCATTACAATTCTAGTTTGGATCTCAACAGATTGGATTGGAGTTGGAACTTTAGTTATTGGAACAATGATTGGTCTTATGGCACCTAGAATAGGCATCCGGAGGTCACATGGAATGGGTGTAATTCTAGTGCCGATTATGATGTATACCTTCGCAAGGGAATTAGACGCATTCGGCTTTGCTTGAAATCAAAATATTTTCTGAAACTAGGCGGTGTGCTCCGCAACACTAGGTAACACTAGAGTCGAATCGCTTATTTCCCTCGTGCATGCGAGGGGGGCTAGAGTGATACCATGGACAACCAACAGAAGGCAAGCGCATTATTAGTAATCGGACTTGTATTAATTGGAATTAATTTTCTAGCATTAGCGCCCTTTGTAGCGGGGCAAGTAGAAGCTGGAGTTCAGGACGTTGTAGCCGATGGCTATGATGGCTATGATGACGACGGAAACAAAGACTACACCACTGATTATGACGATGAATGGTTAGTTTCGACCTCGGAGAGAGTATACTTTGCATACTCTCTGGATAACCCCGAGGGTGTTGATGCGGGAGAAGCTCATGAATTTACGAAAATGGGACCTTTCATCTACGAAGTCACAACAACTAGAGAAATTCTAGACTTTGATTATGATGCTGGAGAAATCACTTATTCTGAATTTGATAGTTTTGAATGGTGCGAGACCTGTACTTGGACAGATGACAATGGAGATTAACACAACTCAGTACCGGGTTCAACTGAAATAACCCAAGTCAACATCCTATGGAATACTCAGAGAATCGCTGGAATTTCAACAGGAATCATCTATGGTGAAGTATTTGCTAAGGCTGGATTCGCTAACAGCATGATTGCCAACGATCTGCAAAACAGAGCGCCTTCAATTTGGGC
>WTHI01000061.1:17250-18638 GCA_011523185.1 Methanobacteriota archaeon | reverse complement strand
GCACAAGGTGACCTATTTGGTACAATGACCACTTATGGAATAGGACTTACTCAACTACTAGGTCTTTCAGATTATGGAGGAGAATGGATTGGCCTAGTTGGCACCCCGACTGAATTTGAGATGATTCTCGCAGGTGGCCAAGGTACAATGAATGCCGATGATTGGTGGCAAATCTCCTTCGGAAGTGAAGAGCCTATCGCTGGCGGTTACATACCCATTGGCTTGAACAGAGCAGAATTCGAAGGCACAATTGATATGGATGTCGCTAAGGTACAGGAGATTCTTTACACATCTCCTTATGCATTGACTTCTGACTTCGCTAGTATTTTCATGTATGGAGAATTATCCGGAAGCACACTCCCTGCAGAAGAAGGGGCGGAAACAACCGATTGGAATGATGCGTATGTGGCTGGATTGTATGATATCCCGGAAAGTGACGCTGCTGCGGTCCGTAGTTGGGTTGCAGACTTCATGTTCGACCAAGTTATTGGCGCGCTATTGGGCTTCCAATACGGCGGTTCTGCTTACATCACCCAACCTGTAGATAACTGGTTGTTTGGCTGGAGAGATATTATCGTAGCCGATGTAGTTTACGAACAACCTGACAATATGGCCTTGGGTTGGGTAAGCCTCGAAACCAATGAAACATATTTCGGTTCAGATAACGTTACCACTGGAGATTATGATGTGTATGTCGCAAGTACAGAGGGCGACGACATGGGTCAAAGATTACGTCAAGGTTACATTAACTCCGACGGAGACGGATATTGTGATTTCAAGTTAAATTCCGATGGAACAATGGCAGATGCAGACTCAAGTGGAATGTACCCATGTGAAGATGGCGAATTGTACGGATTCACTGAGCACCTCCCATGGAGAGCACCGCACAGAGAGACTTCCACTCTTGGACTACTATCGGCCCATGTCGGTAACGACAACACCGTTGTTGCTGGTGCTGTTGGCGGTATCGCAGATAGTGAAAATTCGTTCAAGGTTAACCTTGTAGGATATGCAATGGCTGAATCAGTACCTGGAGATATGGAGACATACAAAGGAATTGAAATGAGGGCGCACACTGTAAACCTAGATCCTTCACAAAACCAAATACAAGCCAAGTTAATTGGCTCTGCATCCTTTGTTGATGTTCTCCCAGGCGCTTTACCTGTATACTTTGGTTCAACTGTAGACATCAAGGTAGAGCCTGTTACCCAAGTTGCGATGTACGGGAAATCCGTCTCTATGTTCCACCTAGACCTAAGAGGTCCTGGAATGCTAAATCCAGAGATGGATGTAGACACACATCCGGTATTCGAAATTCACACCTTCTCAGAAATTGCGGATGAAGATGCTGAAACCTTCCGGTGTCGAGTTCTAGACAATATGGAACC
>WTHI01000061.1:7102-17150 GCA_011523185.1 Methanobacteriota archaeon | reverse complement strand
CCTTCCGGTGTCGAGTTCTAGACAATATGGAACCCATGTACTGGACTGATTTCGGCGGAAGCGGAGATTGTGAATTAGAAGGTACTTCTACAATTGATGGTGTAACTGCTGTGTTGTATCTCGCAAGCATAGCCATGATCGCTATTGGTGCTCTAGGGTTCGGTGGCATAGGACCTATTGCTGTATCAAAAGACGAATGATTGAGGCTTTTGCAAGACATCGGCTGGCATAGCCAGCCGCATGCGCGCTTGCGCGAAGGGTTCAACCGTTGACCGCTAGACGTAAGGTCAATGGAAAGGCGTCCAGCAAGGCTAGCAGTGGCCATCATTGCTTTATTGACCATAAGTCTGCTTGGTCCCTCTCCAGTTTTACAAGTAGATTCCTCTAATGAAAATCGAGAGACGATAAAAAATTCCTCATGCGTAGTTTGTATTAACGAACTAATGCCCAATGCAGATGGATCAGATCAAGGAATATATCCTCAAGGTGAATGGGTTGAACTCCTCAATACCGGGTCTAGTTCTGTAAACCTCGAGGGTTGGACAATTGTCGATATTGGTGGATGGACACATCCAATCAATGAAAGTAGCTGGATTGGTTTTGCGGATTTACCGACACCTTACCACTTAGAGGCTGGAGCATATGCAGTTATCGCAGAAAATGAAATCGGCACTTTACGGTTAAACAATGCAGGAGAAACCGTTTTCCTCAAAGATTCACAAGATGTTGTAGTTCACGAAATTACAACCGGACAAGCAGCCAATGGAGTATCGAAGATACCTTCTGGAAGCAATGGAGAATGGGTAGACTCTGATCAACCGACACCTGGAGCAGAGAATTCAGGCGGAGAACCTGTTAGCGACCCTGACCCGCCAACTCCCAGTGACTTAACTCGAATAATGATGGTTCCAGATGGTGCGGAAGTAACTGGATTACATGTTAATTCGATTGGTAACTTATTCGTTAGTGCAATGCATCCAGACGACCCATACAAAGCGACAATTGGTGTAGTAAATGGGTTTGATTGGAATGAGTTACCAGAGACTATTCCCGAACTTCCATCGACAATCAGTCAATCAGAAATTTGGCATGGAATTAGAACATCAGTAGGCACATACCAAGTCTTGTTACAATCAGGCGACTCTCTCAGCAGTGGAGAAGTTGCTGGTGGAATTTATGCTGCTGATGATGGAGCATTATTGTTCACTAGTGAGAAGCCTGATTTCAATGTCTTTGTACCAACAAATTTCCAAGGCACTGAGGGCTACCTTTACTCTACTTGGGAAAGCCGCCCTGCTGGAGTTAGCCAACTACATATCGAATGGAACGATATGTCTGGTGAATGGGACACTATTGGTGGAAAAATGCTGGACCTAAGCGGAATTAATGGAGGCTGGGTCCTTTGCTTTGGTTCATTGAGCCCTTGGGGAACTCCACTGCTCTCTGAAGAATTATATTTCGATAATACGATTGATTGGAATAATCCAAACTACAATTATCACCAAGACCAATTAGAGTTGGCAGACTATCTTGGATACTATCCAAATCCATATGATTACGGATGGATTATCGAAGTCGAAGATGCTGATACTGAAAATCCTCAATTAGAAAGATTGTACCCTCTTGGAAGATTTTCTCACGAAAATGCGCAAGTAATGCCCGATAGGAAAACCGTGTATTTGTCAGATGATGAATATGGCACTGTGTTGTTCAAATTTATTGCAGATTCTGCAGGAGATTTGCATTCTGGGACCCTTTACGCTGCAAAGGTAAACCAAGACTCAGGAACTAATCCCTCTACCACTGGATTTGATGTCACATGGGTCGAATTAGGGCACTCAAATTCTGCTCAAATCACAAGTTGGATTGACCAATATGATGGAATAGATACTTCGGACTTTGTCAATGGTCAGAATTCGTACATCTCTGATCAAGAGATCAATGATTGGGCAGAGCATAGGCTTGACGATGACCTTGATGGCGATGGAAATATTGGCTTTGCCGCTGATAATCGAGTGGCTTTCCTAGAATCGAGAAAGGCAGCGGCTGCATTGGGAGCAACCGATGAATGGAATAAGATGGAAGGCGTAGTATTCAATGAGAACTCACCTGAATACCTGTATCTTGCTATGTCAGATATCAGATACGATATGACAGATTCTTCAGGAGATATCCAACTCTCAGAAAATCGCTGCGGCATAATTTACAGTTTACCAGTGGAGGAACAATGGGATGTCTCTAGAATTGAACCTGTAGAAGCAGGTGGTAGTTATTCTTCAGGTCGTTGTGATGTAAACAGAATTGCCGGACCCGATAATCTCGCCGTACTCAACGATGGTAGTCTCTTGATTGCAGAGGATACTGGAAAACACGAAAATAACATGCTTTGGCATTGGCAACCTCCCGCTGAACCATCTGATTGGGACAACGAGTATGACGTGAAATTTACCAGAATTATGCCAGGTGAGGTCCCAAACAGGGATAATGATTGGTTTGAATTGACGAATACCGGTGATGAAGAAATCAGCCTTACAGGTTGGACAATTGAGAGAATAAGGTCGACAACCCCCTGGATTTCAACATTCAACGAATTGGTAATACCAGCTGGAGCCTCAGTTGTATTGACTGAAAATCCAAACAATCTATTGTCAGATGGTGGAATTGTAGCGATGGATGGAAATGTTGTCATGAACAATATGCCTTGGCTTGTTGATTCTGGAAGCGCCCTTCAACTAAAGTCTCCTGATGGAACTGTTGTTGACGCAGTTGTTTATGGAGGAGGAGATGCTGAAATCGAAGGATGGAATGGTGCGGCGATTTCTGTCCCTGGAGATGGAACGCCTGGATTGATTTTGATGCGAGGCTCTGGCTGCGGAGATAATCCAGATACAGACACGGGTGAAGATTGGGAGCATAGATGGATTAGAATTGGAGCCTCAACCTTCTGTGATGGAGGAAAAATCACACTAGAAGAATCCTCAACTGTCACTTCTTCTATTGGTCCTGATACATCATTTAATGACTTAATGCACTGGATTGAGGATGCAGAAACATCGATTCATCTACATGTCTACCAATTTATGAGCCCGGACCTCACTACTGCATTACTGGAAGCAATAAATCGAGGTGTTTCTGTCACAATTCTACTTGAAGAAGGTATACTCGATGGAAGTAGTACAAAAAATAACCAAAGAGGTCATGCACAAACTCTGCATGATGCCGGAGCAACCGTTCTTTGGATGGAGGATCCAAGTTTGATCAGTTCTCCGTACACTTACATTCACAGCAAAGTTGCAGTTAGGGATATGGAAAGTGTATGGATTTCATCAGGGAACTGGAAGGATACAAGCTTACCACCGGATGGAATAGGGAATAGAGAGTGGTCGGTTATTGTCAATTCAATTTCATTCGCTGACCTAGTTATGTCTCGTCTTTCTTGGGACGAAAATGACAATCACCTACACATATCACCACACTCATCGAATCATGCCCCAACCTTCGATTGGGTAATGGACGAAACCAGTGGGGCCTCGTTACAGGCAATTACTACCCAAGCATATTCTGGTCCTATGGAAATGCAACTGATGACATGTCCAGACGATTGTGTTAGTGGAATTATCGAAATGATTGACGCCGCGGATTCAACTATTGAACTTTCATTGCAATACCTAGACTTAGATTGGTATTGGGGATTCGGTGATAATCCAATCATTGAAGCAATTTACCAAGCGGCCCAAAGAGGAGTACAAGTCCGCTTACTATTGAATGGATTTTATGCTGACAGCGATGATGAAATTAGAGATGCAGTTAATCTATTCAATACAAATTGGAATGCAACAGAGGGCTTGGATACCACAGCTCGACTAATGGCATATTCTGACTCGATTACTAAACTGCACAATAAGGGTGCAATAATCGATGGTGAGAGTGTCCTTGTCGGAAGTATGAATTGGGGTTCAAATGCGGCATTGAGAAATAGAGAAATGAGTGTATTAATTCATGATCAATCACTAACTTCTGATTATCTACAATCATTCAACGAAGATTGGCATCGACTTGACGGAACTACAGATTCAGATGGAGACCTACTTCCGGATATGTGGGAGATTCAATACGGCTTGAATCGGCATTCCGCAGCCGTGCTTGGAACTGCTCTAAGTGAACAATCACTGGATTTAGATGAAGATGGATTGAACAATCTAAACGAATACCTTTGGGGAGGTAATCCGAATGATAATGACACAGATGATGATTGTATTCTAGATGGGCAAGAAGCTGAATTTGCTCAATCACTAGGAAGGTCGCCAATAGTGGCCATGAATTCCAGCGATGTAGATGGTAACGGGATTCCAGATGGAATACAATTTGGCTGTGATGAAGAAGATATTATCGATAACAACAACGGTCAAACAAACAATACCAACGGTAATGATGGGGAAAATGATGACGAAGGAGAAGGAGGATGGATAGAGAATAATGTTCGAGACGACCCACTCTCGACTCCGGGTGCAAAATTCTTGTTGGCACTGACAATAATTGCAGCGACTTCTTTGGTTGGTGCTGGATTAACTATGGTAAGGAGACCGAGAATAAAAACCGATTCTCGACTAATCGACGATTCAGGATATAGATTCGATGATGCTGATGCTGAACAGGCTATTCTCAAGGGGACACGATTCGATGAAGAATCTGAAGATACTCGTGAGTGGACAGAAGGTAGAGATGATGGAGTACACGGTCAGATTGTTTTAGATGGCTTTGGCTTCGATAAACTCGACCGAAACCAAGTCCAGTTCCTCTTGGACAAGGGAATGAGTATCGAAGAATTGCGCGATGAATACGGCGAGGATGAGGCATGAGCGATTCAATCGCTGATATTGTAAATGGAGTCGTCGATGGTTCACTTGGTGATGATCAAGTCATCGATTGGTTGCGAAGTGTATTCGAAAACGGACTCGACGAGAAATCAACTATCGCTCTAACAGAATTAATGAGAGATTCGGGGCAAGTTCTGACTTGGCCAAAAGAATGGAGTCATCTCGTTGTCGACAAGCACTCAACAGGAGGGGTTGGTGATAAGGTCTCAATCGTGCTAGCTCCGGCCCTTGCCGCTTGTGGGCTCAAAGTGCCGATGATATCTGGACGAGGGTTGGGGCACACTGGAGGCACTTTGGATAAACTCGAAAGCATACCTGGTTTTCGAGTAGACCTATCTATAGATGAAATGCAAAAACAAGTTGAAAGAATCGGATTAGCAATGGTTGGTCAGACGGATTCACTTGTCCCTGCTGATAGAAGGATGTACGCCTTACGCGACGTAACCGGAACAGTTGCATCTATTCCGTTAATCACTTCATCAATTGTTTCGAAAAAGGCTGCAGAGGGGCTTTCTGCATTGGTTCTAGACGTCAAACATGGCAGGGCCGCATTCATGGAAGAAAGAGAACAAGCCGAGGCATTATCCCAATCGATGGCAGATGCCGCTAATGGCATGGGAATTACCACTTCTGTGGTTCTTTCAACAATGGATCAACCACTGGGTTGCGCGGTAGGAAATGCACTAGAAATTGTTGAATCTGTTGAAACACTATGTGGACGTGGTCCGCATGATCTAGAAGAACTGGTATGTGTACAGGCAGGAATTCTGTTGGCCGCATCTGGAATTGTTGCAGATATGGAAGAGGGTGCTTTGATGATTCATAATTCCTTGAACGATGGTAGCGCCTTTACAAAATTCCTAGACATGGTAGAATCTCAAGGTGGAAATCGAAATGACTTTGCAAGCGACCATTCTATGCTAAGTTCGCTTGGATTACTCGACGATAATTTACTTTCGACTGAGATTTATGTTGAGGAAAATGGATGGATTAAGGATATTGATGCAATGTCAATTGCACTCGCCTGTTTAGAATTAGGCTCAGGTAGAAAAACTCTCACAGATAATGTGGACCATGCAGTCGGGGCAATTATTGAAGCTCAAGTTGGTGATGAAATCGAGATTGGTGAGCCATTGATTGTAATTTATCATCGAAATGAATTACCCGATGGCTTTTCCGAATCAATTTCTTCTGCCTTTTCGGTCTCACCCGAAATAGTAGAAGTTGAAACTAGAATAACTCAGATTATCGGGTGAGTGTATGAGATTGGGCTATATCGACCAAATGAAAGCGATTGCAATTCTCTTCATGGTCGAGGTTCATACAGCAGCAATATTGCCGCCAGAAGGAATTTCTGTCGGACATCCAGCAGCATTCGTAGCTGCTGCATTTGGAGGTATGGCGGCTCCATTATTCGTTACAGTTTCAGGCTGGGGAATGCATCGAGGAGCCAAGAAAAGATTTGCCGAGGGATTAAACTCACCAGCTTGGATTAATTGGGTTCTACCAAGGGTAGCAATCCTAACCGCTTGCCAATTCCTTGTCAATTTTCTACTTGCTATTGAACGAGGTGGAAGATTCGAATGGCAAACCCCTGGTGTTCTAACCTTAATTGCAATTGCTGCTATTTTCGCCCCATTAATTTCTCGTTTCACCAGTAAGCAATTAGTTGGTATTTTCTCGCTACTGGCACTGACTCCTCTTCTTCTTGGAGAATACAATGGAGCTGAATTTTCATGGTCCTCAAGAGTTGATTCGCAAGGGTTTGAGGAATGGATCCATCGACTGTTAGTAAATGGCACATATCCTGTTTTTCCGTGGCTGGCGTTTTCGACTTTGGGTGCAATAATTGCAGAATCTGAAAATGATTTTGAAACTAGAAAGAACATAATGGCTATTGGTGCAATCGTATTTTTAGTTAGTATTGCTTTGTCATTTTCTTCTCAAAAGCCTTGGGCTCTAACCGAAGGTGATGCTGTTTTGACGTTCTTTCCAGCAACAACATTCTTTATTTTCGTAACAGCAATGTTTGTACTTATTGCAAACGAATTACTGCTCAAGAATTCCAATAATGAGCGAATCGATCTGAGCTTTCTAGAAGCCTCTGGGCGACTGACTTTGACAATCTACGTCCTTCACTTTGCAATTCTTGGAATCGCTGCAGAATACATGATGGATCAACCGCGTCTCTCAGTTGCAGAGGCCTTTGCGGTGACATTTGCACATACACTAATCTGGATTCCGATAGCTAATTTACACCAGCGCTACTGTCCGAAAGTAAGCCTCGAAGAGTTACTAAGAAGAGTCAGTAATTGATTTTCAGTTACTCGATGTTGTCCAATTTACTGGCCCGAACCATGTGTCTCCATTTTCATTCGAAGCCTTGACTCTGGCGTAGTACGTCGAATTACTGGATAAGCCTGTAATTTCGTAATCTGACCAACCAACTGCTGAGTCACCTAGGGATGCACTATTGGCCCAAACCCAAGATTGGTTACCCATATCCATTGGCCCGTAGTAAATTGTTAGTGAGGTATTCGTTCCATTATCGTAAGTTTCCCAACTAAATGTTGAACTGCTGGATGTGGTATTATTTACGCCCAAGTTTCGAAGTATCGCTTGATAGGTGAAATATTCGCCTCGTAGCGGATCATCTATCCAGATTGGTAAATGGGTAAGCGAATCGTGTGTGCTTTGTGTAAGTGGGAAACCCCACGCTGCATGATAAGGAGCTAAATTGTACCCTGTTGCGTTTGAAAGATGCAACACCCAGGCATTGAATTCCTCATCACCAGTTGTTGGAACCTCTGCCGCAGGTAGTGTGTAATATACCGTCAAGGCTTGAGTTATCGGATCCCAACCCCACTCTTCTTTGATTATCAAATAGGTATCTAAAGCAGTCCAAACAGACCAATTGGCTATATTTGAACCATCATCAAAATAGCCCCTCATACGATTCGCTCTTTGAGCCGGGTCAACTGCGTTGTGACCCTCTATTCCAACCAAATCTTCCATCAGATAGACACTAGCAAAGTTGCATCCAGTTTCTGTTGTCCCCGGAAGCGTGGATGGCATCCATTGATGGTTGTGTCCTAATTCGTGGAACATCCCCCAATCTCCATTCTCTGACATATAGGACACATTAACTACTCCTGCCACGCTCAAATCATGAGCCATGAATGGATATCCTGAATGCATCCAACCTGCTGATATCTGAGCATCAAAGACGGCTCGCTCAACTCTTGGCCATGGCAAGTAGCCATACAACTCATGCTCCATTTCTAGAGCAATATCCCACCAGTCCATCAAATCTGTTGGATTTGATAAATCCCGAATTTCATGACTTGGAACAGTCATAATGAAATTATCCGAAACCAATTCGGCCCATGGAGCGGGATTATCGCTTTCCGAATATATCCATTCAAAGTCGGAAGTCTCACCAAGAACAAACATCGGAGCCTCTACCGCATTTGAGAAATTAACTTGGAAATCGCCCAGTGTAGAACCCGGTTCTATTGCAATGTAAATCGGCCCCCCGAAGGCATTTCCAACCTCCATGCTAACATCATCAACATACCACCATCTGACAATATCTGGATGGCGATGTAACTGGGTCTTTGACCACAACTTGTCACTATGAGCTCCTACTAAGACGTAGGTTCCTGAGTCGACTATTTCCGAAGGAAGAGTTACCGTCACAACTTCTCCTGGTGCAGCATATAGTCCTGTACTCATCCTAACATGCGCTCTAGCACCCGCATAACCAAAGTTACTCGGAAGGCCACTTTGGTTACCATCGACCGAAACAGTGGTTGACACTCTAGTAGCATTTGCTGGTACTTCGCCCGGGAATTCCACATGGCTAGGATGAGCTGGTAATTCGTTCGCTGGAAGCCCTTGCGTTAGCGCAGCCTCGACCCTGAGTAGAGTGTCGGCAACTGGGTCATCTCCCATGTTATGTCCTACATTCTGCCATAGTGTTCCATATTCGATTACTGTCCATCCTGTTGCGTTGACAGTGTCACGAAGTGGAGACCAGAAATCATGGAAATCCAAACTTACGACTCCAGTGCAAACCGAGAGCGTAGAATCTGCGATTGAAGCATCATCGATTGAGAGTTTTTGGTTGTTAATTCGGTCATCATAAATCGCCTGAATAGCAGATTGTGGTCTCGTCAATGAGTGAGGGATTTCAGTTAGATTTACACTGTTATAACCCCAAGCCTGAGAGACGAAAAGACCAGTGGTTTTTGCAATCTTGTTACCTGGATAATTATGGGCAACATCTGAATTTGAGTATGACCAATACCAAGCATGACCACCCATAATCAGCCCACCTCCGGCAAGCACGAAATTGATTAGATTCAGATTATCTTGATCGTCGTGTCCATTCCAAAACTCGTCTAATAGACAATCAATTCCAGAAAGATCTGCAGGTGTTACCGAGAGATGTACTGTGTGCCCTTCGGCCTGCAACTCGTCTTCAAAGTCGTCGAATCCAGCACCATAAGCGAGCCCGACGTTTGCATTTTCACCACATACCCATTCTACCGCACGAAGGGAGAATTCTGTCTCTTCGGTGCCACCACCATCAACCCAACTTTCGTGACCATATCCAAGCATCTTACCTCTACCAACATGGCTGGCAGAGATTACTGGAATACTATCTGTGTAGCCTCCCTCTGCGAAGCCAACAGGGAACGACCATTCTCCAATTGGCAAAATTGGAGATGGCCAACCGCCCCAATTGGTTTGTCCCATACCACGTAACAGTTCTTCTTGATCCGCCCGTAAATCATGCACCACAATCCAAAGAAGAAGGCCAACTGAACCTCCAGAGTTATTCGCCCAGATTGTATATTCTATCCAATCTGTATTGTGAGTAGGAGTACCGGAAATACTACCGTTATCGAGAAGCGATAAGCCGTTTGGAAGTTGTGGCTCGATTTCCCAAGTATCTATTTCTGGACCATCATTGTTCGCTTGAATAAATACACTCTGATTCGCTTCTAGAATGTATTCGTTGGACTCCCAGGAAATCAAATCCGGAGCCATACTAGTGATTTTGATTTTGAAAATTGTAGAAGTAGACCCTCCAGTATTGTTGGCCCAAATCGTCCAAGTTTCCCAAGATGATTGTACATCACTAGCAATACCGGAAATTGTACCAT
>WTHI01000061.1:0-7002 GCA_011523185.1 Methanobacteriota archaeon | reverse complement strand
GTCCAAGTTTCCCAAGATGATTGTACATCACTAGCAATACCGGAAATTGTACCATTAGCTGAATTGAATTGGAAGCCTGTAGGTAGACTATGGGAAATTTGCCAAGAGTCCGGTGTCCCGCCGATATATGTGGGTGTAATCGATATCTGTTCTCCGATTCTTAAGTCGTGCTCCCAAGGATTGTAGAGCAGATTTGCTACCGGAATGTCAGCTACACTAATTAGAACATCAACTGAAATTGAACCACCAGAGTTTGTAGCCGTGATACGATGCATTGTTAGGCTCTGAACCTCTGTAGGCGAGCCGCGAATTGAACCATCAATTTGCAATAAATTGAGCCCTCCGGGTAATGGCGGCTCGACAGACCATGAGGTGATTTCTCCCCCAGTAGTAGAAGGGATTACCTGAACCACATCACCGATACTAAACTGCATATTGTTGCTTCCATATCCTAACCCCATTGGAGCTTCATGTAGTACGATGATTCGTATTGTGGTTTCAACAGAGCCCGCTCTGTTTGAGGCATTTATTGTATGGTTGGAATCACCCAATTGACTTGGAGTTCCAAAAATAGAACCATCGGACAACAGAGTGATTCCAAGAGGTAATTGCGGGCTTACCGACCATTCATCCGGTGCTCCACCTTCAAGAGTTGGGGCGGCAAATCCGCAAGGATTGTTTAATTCACAAGCAAGGCTTTGTTCTGGATAATTAATCGCAATAGGGGGGTTTTCAATTACTTCTAGGTCAATCCACGCATTTGTTGAACCCATAGCATTTGACCCGATAATTGTGTACCGAATTGATTGGCTTAGCTCATCAGGAGTTCCCGAAATCACCCCACTATCCCTATCGAATGTGATTCCAGAGGGAAGGCTCGGATTAATCACCCAAAATTGAGGGCCGTCCCCTGTAAATGAGGGAGTTAATGCTTGCATTTCTTCTCCAATAAATAGAGAAACTGTGCTCAAACCATAAGACAGGTCTTTGGGCTTTTGCATTTGACGACATTCGGTACCTGTGAAGACTTGATCCGGCCTACAATCATCTTCGGTTATCTGTTCGTCAATACAATCTGGATGGTTAGGTTGTACCTCACAATCAATCACCTCAGGTTCAGCAGAGGAATCCTCGAAAAGCCCCAAACAGCCAGATGATAGCATCAGCAGAGTGAGGAGGACAGCCGTCTCGGCCTTTGCTACCATATTTTCGACCACCTATGGTGGTCGTGATAAATACTAACCAAATGATATCTGCATTATATCTCAGGATAGGCGGGGCCTTCCTGAATTGCATATTTGACAGTTTGAAATTCGGATTTGAATCGAGCAATGTCGGATTTTATGGTTTCTGGATTTTCCTCTGACAACAAAGATCGGGCAAAGAATTTGGCAACATCTTGCATCTCATCTACACCCATTCCTATACGGGTTAACTCGGGTGTGCCAAGCCTCAAACCGCTAGGCCCTGACATTGCCTTGGTGTCGCCTGGAAGCATGTTCATATTGGTGATGATTCCACAGTCTTCCAACCTTTGTGCAGCTCTCTTCCCAGCACCTGAATCAGGCCCACCATGACGAGTTAAAATTTGGTGACTTGCGGTAAAGTTGCGTTCCTCAGCAATCACATCAAAGCCCTCTGAGGACAAGGCGGAACCTAATGCTCTGGCGTTCGATACGATGTCCTTAGCATACTGTTTGCCGTGGGCTTCAAACTCAGCCATTGCCACCACTTTACCTGCTACATGATGAAGATGATATGACGAACAGACACCGGGGAATATTGCGTTATTGAGCTTTTTTTGTAATAATTCATCATCTGAATCACTTAGGACAAAACCACCCTGAGGTCCAGGGAAAGTCTTGTGACTAGAACCAGTCATTACATCGGCGCCTTCTCGGAGTGGGTCTTGAAATTCCCCTCCTGCTATCAGGCCCAACACATGCGCGCCGTCATACATAACACGGGCCCCAACCTCGTGAGCTACATCGGCTAATTCTTGCAGGGGAATTGGGAACAGAATTACCGATTGGCCGAATAAACATAATTCGGGTTGTTCAGTACGAATCAACTTCGAAGCGGCTTCAACATCCGGCTCCATCCTTTCCTCGTCCCATGGATAAGTGACAAGATTCAGACCACGCATGCCGACAGCACCCATAGGGTGGTGTGATATGTGGCCACCATCAGCAGTCGAAACTGCGGTAATTGTTTCACCAGGCTTTGTTAAGGCCTTCAAAACCCCTAGGTTGGATACAGTTCCGGAAGTCGATTGAATGTTGGCAAATTGGCAATTGAAAACTCGTTTTGCAGATTCAATTCCGATGCTTTCGATAGTGTCGAAATCGTCACATCCCTGATAGTACCGTTTACCTGGTAAACCCTCTGCATAGCGGCCATGAAGATCACCTTGAATGGCTTTTGCAACCAAAGGAGAGAGGATGTTTTCGCTAGCAATCATTGGGATAGAATCGCGATAATGTCGACCGGAAGCCGCGCTCGCTTGCATTACCGCATCTACCTGCTCTCGAGGATTCATATGCTATGCTTGAAGAATCGGTCAAAGAGTATAACGGTCGAGGAAGCTCTGAATTACAAGAATACACAGTAGTCATTTATTTCAATCCTAGCCGCACTCCGCAACACATGTCTAGCACCCCTAAGCCACTTGTACTACTGATTGCCCTACTCATGGTTACATGGGTTCCAACCGTAATGGCAACTGATTCTGATGGAGATGGTGTGAATGATTCTGCTGATGATTTCCCTAATGATCCATGTGCAGACACCGATACTGATGGAGATGGAATGCCAGACACAATCAGTTGCCCCGGAGGAGGAGGTGTCGTAGCATACACCTCTTTCGAAGATCCATTTACCAATGGTGCAAAATATTTCGATATTGGGAGCCAATCTGTAAGTAAGTATCTATGGAACAATGCAAATGAGCCTCATGTAGCCCACAATCAAACCAACGGAAGTGAAATGGGTTTCACTATGTATTACACCTCTACTGGTGGGGTGGGGCTCACTGACGGTGACTATTTCGGTACTGCAAACTACCTAGGTACAGTTGGAAATTACACGGACGGGACCCAAGGATATCAGATGGGGGACGTCGATGGTATGGCAACACTGGCTCTAGATAATGTTTCAGCGGATTCAATGAGCTTCGACTTGTACATTCAAGGAGCCGGAACTAGCAGTTCCCCAAACAGTTACGAGGACACAGACACACTAGTAATCAGGTTTGTAGGAAGTTCTTCGACCCTTGAATTGGTAAATGTGACTGGTGCAACTGGCTCCAGCAATAATGGAGGTTTTGCAACATACATGGGAGTTTGGACGAGTTTTAATTCAAGTATCAGTTCATATGGTCAAGGTAGTTTAGAATTCGAATTTGCTTCTAACTCTCAGTCTGAATCAGTTTATATCGACAATATTACATTCTCTAATTCAGGAGGTGGCAATACTACCACAACTCTTGTTGAAGATGATGATGATGATAATGATGGTTATCTCGATGTAAACGACGCATTCCCTCTGGATGCCAGCGAATGGTCGGATAACGACGGAGATGGAATAGGAGACAATGCTGATGCAGATGATGATAATGATGGCGTCGATGATTCCGCCGATGATTTCCCTCTAGATCCATCTGAGACAACCGATACGGATGGAGATGGCATTGGTAACAATGCAGATGATGATGACGACGGCGACACATACAGCGACTCGATTGAGACCGATTGTGGCTCTGATCCTCTTGATTCAAGTAGCATTCCAACAGACACTGACAGTGATGGAGTATGCGATACTTTAGATTTAGATGATGATGGAGATGGAGTGAACGACGACAACGACGACTTCCCATTAGACCCCAACGAGGATACTGATACTGATGGAGATGGAATCGGAGACAACGCGGATACCGACGATGACGGCGATGGAGTCAATGACGATAGTGACGACTTCCCATTAGACCCCAGCGAAGATACTGACACAGACAATGATGGTATTGGAAATAATGCTGATGACGACGACGATGGAGATGGCTACAATGACCAAATTGAGCAGGATTGTGGCTCTGACCCAGTCGATGCATCAAGTATTCCAACTGATTCTGATGGTGACGGAACTTGTGACGCACTGGATGTCGATGATGATGGTGATGGAGTGATAAATTCTGAGGATGCATTTCCACTAGATCCGAATGAATGGGAAGACACTGACGGTGATGGCGTAGGAAACAATGCCGACCAAGATGACGATGGGGATGGCTATGATGACTCTGTGGATTGGGCGCCGTTAGATCGAACCGAATGGATGGACACTGATGGGGATGGGACCGGTAACAATGCAGATATGGACGATGATGGTGACGGTCATCAAGATAACATTGAAGATGCGTGTGGAAGCAATCCACTGGATGCAATTTCAATTCCTCAAGATACAGACAGCGATGGAGAGTGTGATGCAGTAGATACCGATGATGATGGAGATGGAGTACTAGATTCTCAAGATTGGGCGCCTCTGGATGGAACTGAATGGGTAGATTCCGATGGAGATGGAGTTGGAGATAATTCCGATGACGATGATGACGATGATGGATTTTCAGATTCAATAGAGGAAATATGCCTGTCAGATTCAATGGACTCAAATTCAGTGCCAACCGACTTCGATGGTGATGGAGATTGTGATGTTACTGACGAGGATGATGATGCAGATGGGACTTCTGACACCATAGAAGAATTGTGTGGTTCAAATCCATTAGATGGAAATTCATTACCCACTGATTCAGATGGAGATGGGGATTGTGACAGTATTGATACTGATGACGATAATGATGGAATCACGGATTCTGAGGAAATCGCTTCTGGTACTAACCCCCTAGACCCGGATAGTGATGATGACGGAGTTGAGGACTCTGAGGATAGATTCCCAGTGGATTCCAGTGAATCGAAAGATTCGGACGAGGACGGAGTGGGGGACAACGCCGACACAGATGACGACGGGGATGGTTGGCCGGACTCTGTAGAGGATAATTGTGGCTCGGATTCAATGGACTCTCTATCAACTCCAGATGACCTCGATGATGACGGAATGTGCGATGAACAAGACCCTGATGATGATGGAGATGGATTTGGTGACGATGTAGATGCTTTCCCGTCTAACTCCGCGGAATGGAGTGATTCTGATTCTGATGGAACTGGAAATAATGCAGATACAGATGATGACAACGATGGATGGTTTGATTCCGAAGAAGACTCCTGCGGAAGTGATAGCCTAGATTCAACATCAATACCAGCAGATGTCGATGGCGATGAGATTTGTGACCTATTAGATTCCGACAATACAGATGGTCCCGATTACGTCGCAGATGACAACAATACTCCTGGATTTGGATTGGTATTGGCAACATTGGCCATGCTTTGTGCGGCGATGATTGTTGGACGCAGGCGATAGTGAAGGCCAAAAGGCTGGAGTAACCCCGAGAACATATGACATCTCGACAAAAGGTCTCAATGGTATTGGTTCTGTTACTGGTTCTAGCGGTTCCACAGGACGCATTCGGTAATTCGGGAGGGAAAACCGGACAGTCCGCCAATGGATGCGGTTGTCACGGAGGAGGAGCGAATCAAGTCACTCCAAGTTTGAGTGGATTGCCTACGGCTGGATATGCTCCTTCAACTACCTATGGCTTGACAATTGGCGGAACCGGTGGGCCAAGTGGAACTCAGGGAGGGTTCAATCTAGACGCAGATATGGGGAGTTTCTCAAACCCTGGAGCTAATGCTCAAATTTTATCAGGAGAGGTCACACATAGTAATTCAAATTCGAGAACGTGGACTGTTGATTGGACCGCTCCTTCGTCAGGCTCGGGTAATGTTACGTTTGACCTGAGCGTTAATTTCGTAAATGGTAACGGAAATACTGGTGGTGATGGATATGGTACCGATTCATGGATCCTAGCTCAAGAGGCATCGGATTCTGACGGAGATGGCTGGAGTGATGCTGACGAAGGCTCGTGTGGTACAGACCCCAATGATAGTTCTAGTGTACCGACTGATACTGATAGCGATGGGATTTGTGACCCGGTAGACACTGACGATGATGACGATGGCTGGAGCGACAGTGCCGAGCAAGCATGTGGCTCCAACCCAAATGATGCAAATTCAGTCCCTGACGACTATGATAGCGATGGTACCTGTGATTCGCTAGATACTGATGACGATAATGATGGCTGGAGTGATTCAGACGAAGCTGATTGCGGAAGCAATTCAACAGATTCCAGTTCTGTTCCAACCGATACGGATTCTGATGGAACATGTGACCAGTTAGATACAGATGATGATGGGGATGGTTGGAACGATATTGATGAAATAAATTGCAACGCTAATCCGATTAACAACAATTCTACACCGATAGATACTGACGGGGATGGAACCTGCAATTACCTAGATGATGACGATGATGGAGATGGTTGGCTAGATACGGATGAAGTAGCCTGTGGTACTGACTCCATCGACTCTACTTCTTATCCAATAGACACTGATTCAGATGGCACCTGTAATTCTTTAGATTCAGATGATGATGGTGATGGTTGGCTAGATAATATTGAGGTTGTCTGTGGAACAAATACTACTGATTTCGAAAGTTATCCGCTTGACACTGATTCAGATGGTATATGCGATGTAGAGGATTTGGATGATGATGGAGATGGATACAATGACACCGTCGATGATTTCCCTCTTGACCCAACAGAGTGGATAGATACTGATGGTGACGGTACCGGAGATAATTCTGATTTTGACGATGATGGAGATGGTTGGGATGATGAAGTTGAGAACTACTGTCTAACCGATCCGCTGAATAATTCTGACTACCCAATAGATACTGATGGAGATGGAAATTGTAACTCACAGGATGATGATGATGATGGAGACGGTGTATTAGACCTCGATGACTTATTCCCATTGAATGACACAGAATCATCAGATT
>WTHI01000054.1:2465-22921 GCA_011523185.1 Methanobacteriota archaeon | reverse complement strand
CCTCCTCCACCAGGAAGTACCTTCGGCTCGCGAACTAATCTGAACGCTACACCAAGAGCATCATCGAAGGCTCTGCTAACCTCTTCTCGCATGGTGGATGTAGTTCCACGTAGAAGAGCGGTCATAGCACGACCTTCACCATCGATTCTAACATACCAAGCATCGTCTATCTTTTCCGCTGCACGATTGGTGTAAGTTCCTACATCCTCGGCAGACATCCGATTCGCCTCTCGAACCATCTTTGCTCCAGTAAGAATCGATAATCGTTCCAAGTCTTCTCTTTCGAATCTTCGATAGGCGGTTATTCCAGCCTCTTTCAACAATGGAACAGCCTCGTCCGCTATCCCGTCTCGGACGCAAAGTAGGTCAATACCCAGTGAAGAGAGGCTGGCAACCTGTTCGGCTAATTTCGCTCTCTTCCTCTCTTGGAATCCGGAAAGCACACCAGTACTTTGAATCTCAATTTGAGCATCCAACTCTAATTCACGATTTTCAAAGCCACCATCAATTATGGCGATTTTGCCACCATCGGAATGAGCCTCTGTGGTAAAATCGAGTCGTTGCTTCTTCAGCATTAAGCCGTGAATGATTTCAGATTCTGCAGCTCCACCACCAGTCATCTCTAAGCGCTTAACTCGAATTCTCTCAAGGTCGTCACCGCCTTCTTCATTTTCCAATGCATGAGCTGCTTCAAGCGCTAAACCAGTCATTTTCTTAGCCAAGGCAGTATCGATCTTTCCAGCCATCGTTGTCGAAGTAGTAGCAATCAAATCATCATCTGAAGCATCTCTGCAAATTTCTTCTATTTGAGAAAGTGATTCTTCCACCGCAATACGATATCCATTGACGATTATCGTTGGATGAACCCCAATTCTGGATAATTCGAGTGCGTTGCGCAATAGTTCTGCTGTAAGGAGAACTGAAGTTGTGGTTCCGTCCCTAGCAATTCTATCCTGAGCCGAACTAGTAGCGATGAGAAGATTAGCGGTCGGGTGCTCAACCTTTGCAGTCTCAAGAACGGTAACTCCATCATTGGTGACGACAATCTCGCCATTCTCGTCAACTAGCATCTTGTCCGAGCCTCTAGGGCCTAAAGTCGACCGAACAGCACCTGCAAGCGCTAGAGCCGCATTGGTGTTGTTTACCAGAGCAGAGCGCCCCTCTATACGGTCGGTATCCTCCAAAGCAACATCCTGCTCCGACTCAACCATGTGTATAGCGAATCAAAGGCCCGCTTTCAATGCGATGTTGTGTAAATCGCAATGTATTCACTCGCCGCCCGTGCGCTCGCTCGCACGCACGCGCTAGTGCCCTATTCACCGTTTGATTCAAATATGGCAGAATACTCGGACTATACAACCTCAGGTTGAGTAGTGGTATAATGAGTACACCAAAAAGAGACGAATTCGAGGAGAGAATGCTCGAACAAATGGCTAAAATGTTCGCAGACATGGGTATGCCGATTGACGTCGAATTGCTCCAGAATATGATGCGACAGGTTCGTGATCAATTCGAGGAGATGGGTCTTGATCCAGATCGAATGGCCTCAACAGAGATAAAAATGGGAACAGATGTAGATCCCGAAGAGTTCCGCAAGCAGATGGAATCCATGCTCAATGGTCCTGGTGGAATGGGTGAGATGTTCCGAAATATGGGCATAAAGGTACAATTTGAAGGCAATACCCCTGCTGAAGTCCCAGAGATTGAGGTTGAGGAAGAAGTAACTGAAGAGCCAGATAATGATCTTCCATTAGAAGATGTATTCATCCATGAAGATAGGATGTGTATTACCGTAGATATATCCAGATTCACCGACCTTCAACAAGAAGAGGTCGAGCTTAACTTAACCAGTGGCGGTGAAATACTGCAACTGATGAAAACCACACAAATGCGCCCTTTGAAGCGCTATACACTTCCACATTCGGCAGAGAATATCGTCGAATGGGATCTAAACAACGGAATTCTTGATGTCAAATTCGACATCAATTCGGAAGCGACAACAGCCGACGAAAGCGAATGAAATCAACATGGAGTGAATAAAATGAGCGCCGCAGTAATTGGAATAGACCTTGGAACGACAAATAGTTGTGTTGCTACCCTAGAGGGTGGCAAGGCCACAGTAATACCGAACTCAGAAGGAAGCCGGACTACCCCTTCGGTAGTGGCTTTCACAAAAGATGGAGACCGCCTTGTTGGAATCACCGCAAAGAGACAAGCGGTCACCAATTCAGAACGTACAATCATGTCCGTAAAGAGAGAAATGGGTACCGATTGGAAGCAAACAATCGGTGATGAGGAGTATACTCCTCAAGAAATTTCAGCATTCGTACTACAGAAGCTGAAAGCAGATGCTGAGGCATACCTCGGACAAGAGGTAACACAGGCAGTTATTACATGTCCAGCATACTTTACCGATGCTCAACGAAAAGCAACCCGTGACGCGGGCAGAATTGCCGGTTTAGAGGTACTAAGGATAATCAACGAACCTACCGCTGCCGCACTGGCTTATGGTGTAGACAAGGATGATGACCAGACTATTTTGGTATACGACCTTGGTGGCGGTACATTCGATGTATCAATTCTAGAAATTTACCTAGTTGACGACCAACCTCAGATCGAAGTAAAGGCAACTAGCGGAGATAATAGATTGGGTGGTGACGACTTCGACGAGGTAGTCATCGAGTGGATTCTTTCAGAATTTAAGAAGACAACTGGAATAGATTTGTCTGGCGATATGCAGGCAATGAGTCGTTTACGAGAAGCTGCGGAGAAGGCAAAGATCGAGTTATCAGGAACTGGAACAACCCAGATTAATTTGCCATTCATCACCATGCGTGATGGACAGCCGGAACATCTTGACCTATCGCTTTCAAGATCGAAATTCGAGGAATTAATCGCCGATTTAATTGAGCGAACAATGGCCCCTACTCGTCAAGCGATGAAGGATGCAGGCGTCTCAAAGGGAGAGGTCGACAAGGTCATTCTAGTAGGTGGCTCAACACGCGTTCCTGCAGTACAAACTGCGATTGAGAAGGAAGTAGGTAAGGCTCCATTCAAGGGCATCAACCCCGATGAGGCGGTTGCTGTAGGAGCTGCACTTCAGGCAGGAATCATCGTTGGCGATGAAGGAGTAACCGATGTACTACTTCTTGATGTCACTCCACTTACTCTCGGAATCGAGACCCTAGGTGGTGTAACTACAATGATGATTGAGCGTAATACTACAATCCCGAGTCGCCGCTCAGAAGTATTCTCTACGGCATCTGATAACCAACCTGCGGTAGAGGTTCACGTCTTGCAAGGAGAGCGAGAGTTTTCCAAAGACAATACCACACTGGGAAGATTCCATCTCATGGGTATCCCGCCAGCTCCTCGTGGAATTCCACAGATTGAGGTGACCTTCGATATTGACGCAAATGGAATTGTGAATGTATCGGCCAAGGATCTTGGAACAGGGACTGAACAATCGATAAAGATTGAAAGTCAAACTTCTCTATCCGAAGATGAGATTCAATCAAAGATTGCAGAGGCCGAGGAATTTGCTGAGGAAGACAAGCGCCGTAAGGCTAGGGTGGACCTACGCAACCAGGCAGATAGTATCGTTTACCAAACTCGAAAGATGATGGAGGATTCAGGGGAGAAGTTGTCTGACGAAGACAAGGCTCCTGTGAATGAGAAGTTGGATGAACTTGAAGCCCTCATTATGGATGAAGGTCAACCTATTGATTTCGAAGAACTTGACGAGGCTGCAATCCAAGCCAAGATGGGTGAATTGGAAGAGGTCATGCACGGTGTCTCCACCAAACTATACGAGGCTGCTGCTGCGGAAATGGCTGAGCAACAGGCTGCTAACGAAGCAGCTGCCGATGGCGATGGTGTCGTCGAAGCAGACTTCGAAGTGGTCGATGGCGACGACGCCGACGAGTGAATCATCCCTGAGTAATCAAGTGATGCAAGGTTCGCACGTGAACCCCCGTTCCCCCGTGAGCGACGCATGCGTTGGTGTCTACATTCCAAGCGGTTCCTGCTATGTCTAGATGAGCCCATGGAATTTCTGACTTATCGCCATTTTCATCCTCTCGGTCCTGAATGAATTGCTTGAGGAAAGCGGCTGCGGTATTGGCCCCGCCATAACGTCCCTTACCGCCATTTCTGACATCTGCAAATTTGGAACTGGTCATTTCCTTCTCAAAGGCAGGTAGAAGTGGCATAGGCCAAGCCAATTCGTCTACTGAATTACCGGCTTGATGAATACGATTTCTCAAGTCGTCATCATTTGACCAAAGTCCAGAAGCCTCTTGTCCCAAAGCAACAACACAAGCCCCTGTTAAGGTCGCAAGATCAACGATGTATGAGGGATTTAGCTCTGCGGCCTTCCAAAGTCCATCAGAAAGCACATTTCGGCCTTCTGCATCGGTACTGAAAATTTCAATTGTTTTTCCTGAATATGTATCGATAACATCTCCTGGTCTGTAGGCTTCTGCGCTAGGCATATTTTCGGCCATACAGGTGATTCCATTAACTCGGCCTTGATATCCCGTAGCCCAAAGTGCTTGGAATAGTCCGAAAACGGTTGCTGAACCGTGCATATCGTACTTCATATCCCACATGCCTTGACTAGGTTTAATCGAAATTCCACCTGTGTCAAAGGTGATACCTTTTCCGACTATACAAGGCACCTGCTCGCCTGATTGTACGTTTGGATTTAATCGGAAGAATACCATACAGGGTTTGCGAATGCTACCTTTTCCGACAGCGATTACACCATGCATTCCTTCCTTCTGTAGTCGTGCATAATCCCATACTTCAACCTCGACATTATCCTTGCCTTCAGCCCATTCGAGGGCTCTGCGACCGAACTCTTCAGGGTATAATCGGTTTGCTGGCTCATTTGCTAGGTCCCGACTTAAGTGAACACCGGTAGTAACAAGACTTGCTTTCTCAATTGATTCACTCAATGCTTCGAGATGGCGGTCGTGTGCTTGACATTCTAATGTCCAACCATCGTGATTGTTTTCTTCGTCCTTTTTCTGATATTTATCGAACTGATAATCTCGTAGCATCATACCCTCAGCAAAAGCGGTCATGTTTTCTGTAGACCATCCCGAAGTAAATCGGATTACGATATCACTACCTAAGTCCTTAGAAAGACTCGCAAGACACTTCGCGCCTGTATCCCGAGCGACTTTGTGAGTAAGTTTTCCTTTCTTTCCAACACCGATGAAAATAACCGTGCAGCCCTTGGTCCAAACACTGAGAGATTCCCCAACCTTTCCCGAAATTGCATCACTTGCAGCGGCGGCCTTCACAGCAATACTTGGCCCCCGACCGAGGCCAACAGTGGTATTGTTCGGGGCCTTATCAAAGTCCTTGAATACAGGAATAATCATTATGTTCCCAGTTCGATCAAAATTAGCACAACTCACTTTCATGGAGAGGGGGAAAAAGTTCCAATATACAAATAATTTCAAAAGAAATTCTTAATTTCAATAGGTTTCTTGGAAATGAAAACTCAATTTCCACTCAAAAATCCATATTTTTTCTTCTTCCCGCGAAAGCCGCCAATAGTATTGAAAATAGATGAATAAACATAGAGGGAGCGGGTAGTAATCCTTCTTTATTATTCGTGATTTCTACTACAGAGTCGTCAATATTTTCTTCTACCCATTGACTAGCATCGATTACTCTCTTTTGGTAGAATATACTCCAGTTTCCATCCTCTATTAGGGTTAGATTTTGAGCGTCTAAGGTAATCTTGGTTTGATTCGTAGCGTTTATTGCAAACAGGGATGAATTCCATAGCACTTGGCCACTTGAATCAGAATATTGTAAGGTGACATTCGACGTACTCGCTCTTCCAAGATTTACTACATGAGCATAGATTTCATCACCTTTTATCTCGATGCTTTCCACAACCAGTCGAGCCCGCCAATACCAGACATTCTCGATTAAATAGATCATTACATCGAGTTCTTCACCGAGTCTTTGGGATAGCGGCTCTATGGTTCCAAGGAGGAATTGCTCATCATCGGTCTCGAAGGTGAAGGTTGGATAACCCATCACTCCATATCCATAATCACGACTGGTTCCACAATTTGGGTATAGTCCTTGGTTAGCGTTACGAATAGGGATATCTGAAATGTTTGAATTTACTTCATCTCTTATGTGATGATACATTTCCCAATCCGATGGCTGTTCTGGCCATTTACCCCATGGATAGAGCATTATCCAAACACCGGTATGCATGGTGATGTATAGGTCGGCATGGGGCACAACTTCGTTCATGTAAATCGAATTTGCCAAAGTTTCAGATTCACTGAAAGCACTACTTCCAGGTTGGGTGGTAGGGCAAGTATTCCAGTAGTGGTCGTAATTTCTGTTTAGGTCAACTTGGTTGATATTCCATCTTGTATCGAAGTCATTACCATCCGCGTTTAGCATAATCAGAATATGTAGTTCAGTAGTGGCTAATACATCGAGAACGTCTTGTTGTCCGTCTGCCCAACCCTCGATGTAATACTCGGCAACTAGGAAAGCAAGCTCGGTTCCAAGATGTTCGTTGCCATGATGTCCGCCATCGATGTAAACCACATCTTTTTCGCTTCCATCGGGTTTGGTTTCTTGGCTCCAATCAGAAATTTGTAACATCCAAAGATTCCTTCCCATCTCGGTTTGACCCACCACTAGAAGATTGACGATTTCCGGGTAGTCATCCGCCCATTCGTTTACGTCTAGGGTTAGAGTTGCGTAGGAATGATACCAATGCTCTTGGATAATGTCTGGCTGACCAATTTGTGCTGTAGCCGCAGGTGAGGTTGATACAGCGAGCATTGATGCTACAATCAATACTGTCAGCCAGCGGCGCATGCGCCGCTGTAGGGGTCATTGCATAGAATCATTACCATGATTACTCTACAAAATTTTAATCAATTTTCATTGGCGATATGTGCGGCAATAATCTTCGTTGCGATTAATGCTGCATTAAATTGCGTTATACGATCATCGCCGGGAGCAATTTCATTCACATCAGCTCCAATTATCTCAGCGCTGCTGGCAAATAACCCTTCGATAATTTCCACCGCACCCCAATGAGTCAGACCGCCGGGAACTGGGGTGCCTGTATCGGGAACCAATGAACCATCTAATCCATCGATATCAAAAGTCAACCATATAGGTCCACTCAATTGGCTAATTCTTACAATTAGAGAGTTCCAAATAGTCATTCCAGCAGACGGACTGAAGAGGTCTTGAGCGTAGAAGGTCTCAATTCGATTATCAGTTTCTGCGAACTTTGCTTCATCGAGTGAATATGCCCGAATTCCAATCTGCAAAAGACCCCCGATTCCACAATCCAAAGCGCGCCTTGCAGCAGTACCATGACTGAATCGCTCACCATTGAGTGAATCTCGAAGGTCGGCATGAGCATCGACCTGAACTATCGTGAGTTTGGACAGATCCCCAGCGATAGCGGGGTGATTCTGTAGAGCTTCTACTACCGGTGGTAATAGCCCATGCTCTCCACCTAAAACAATAGGAAATAGTTCAGAGTTAAACCATGGGATAAGATAATCCCGAATAGAATCTAATTGTTCTCTTAGAGTACCAGCCTCAGAACTCCAAGGCTGGGCGGTGTGAAATGCTAGTCCACAAGGCAACTCATTTTCCAGTAATGGGTCGTACAATTCGACCTGCGAACTTGCCTCGATAGCGGCCGCAGGTCCGTGTTCTGTCCCCTCGCCCCAACTAGTAGTCATCTCAAATGGAATAGGAAGAATCACCACATCCCATGGCCCTTCTTTTGACTCTGAGAGCCCGAGGAAGGTTGGGTTAGCCTCACCGTCCATGGGTTGTGCCGAGTCATTATTCGATTAACCACTTCGGGTCTAATCCACACGAATCGTGGACTCGATGTGCGATTGTTGATAAAGAACGGGCTTCCATATTCTACCACAGGAGGGGGATGCGATGGGTATGACGCTAGCAGAGTTAACTCAGGCTATCCGCCGCAAAGTCGATTCGGAAATGGAAGTAATCGTCGCCGAATCGATTGCTGAACACGCCTTAGGTTTCTTCGGTTTTTCAAATCGTATTATCGACAATGCGCTAGAACCTACAGATCGTAACCTCTTCTATCAATTACAAGACTATGACTTGCTTACTACAGAATCTGAGGAAACCACACTTTGGGATGGTAGGGAATGGAGGATTCACTATTGGAAATTCAAACCCGACGCTAGGGAGTTTGCTAGGAGAGCAATGTCCGAGGCTGAAAACAAGGAAGACGAAGACCCCTACGCAGGAATTTACGATGACGTTCCAACCTCTCTATGGCGAGAAAGAATGACCGATGAGGACGAAGAAGACGATTGGGAAGAACCCCTATTCTGATTCAAATAGCCCAATCGTGACGGGCAAATGTACAAACAATATCACTGAAGGGTGTAAACGTGAACAACCGATTCCAGAGCGCCTTGTTGCTGACGCTATTGCTTCTCGCACCAATGGCTGGCATTGCTGGAGCTGACGAAGTTGAGCCCGCTCAATCATGCGAAATTCTCGTAGATTGGGATTATGATTGGGCCCTTGATGAAAACGGAACATGGCAAGAAATGGTAATTCATCGATACAGAACCACCTACGAGCCGGCTTTCCAGAATGGCACTTCACCAAGCGGGGTAACAATCGATGTTCAACACATCAGAGAGGGACAAATTATCGCTACTGAGGCTGACTCTAGCTACGTCGTAGCGGGTGGCGAAATCGATATTGTGCTATCCGATGAGCCGGCATTCCTTGATCAGGTATTTATCGAAGTCAGTTCGACTGAAGCAACTTGTTCGCGTTCCTTGGATATGACAATGTGGAACCAACCTTCTGCCGACCACGAAATCACCCGTGAAACCACTTGGGAGTTGCAGAATGAGGCAGAAGGAGGTTCAAGCCTATACTTCGAGGGAAGAGGTTGGCAGAAGAGAACTGGTGAAAGTCTGAGTTCCAGCGAACTAGGAAACGGCTCCCTAGTACTTGATTTAGACACTGGAACCGACCAGATGTATCTGACCCTTGATTTGCATAACGTATGGATGAATGAGACGTATGATGGTACAGAAATAACCCGTCAAATTTTCGAGATGCGTGGCTCGGGTAGTCTAGAATTCGTAAGTGATTCAGAGGACTCTCTAATCGATGTAGAGGCCAATGTATACCAAGCATACATTCTCAGAGATTGGGAAGATGGAGTATTAACAGAGCGACTTACCTTGGAAGCAACCGGCTCCATATCTTACAACGGAGGTTCGAATAATAGTACTCAAGGAGGATATGGAGAACTATCCGTATTCTATATCGAAACCTGGGATGAAGATGGCGTTCGTCGTTTATCAGATACTCAAATTGAGGCTAACCTAAGTATTCGCCTTCAAACCCAAGATGAAGCATTCTCAATCGAATTGGACGAATTCCGAACTAGAGAAAAGTGGCTCGACGGAGTTCGCGAAGAACAATCACTGAAAATAAAAGGTTCTGGAGAATTTGGTTTCCTTATCGAAGATAGTCAATTCCAGGTTCAAGTAAATGGAACTGTTCCAGACATTCACTACGAGGTAGTTGGCGGAGAGGTCGTACAGGATCGCATAATTGTCGATGGCCAATACTCTGGTGATGCAAGTGGTTCGTTTGGATATGTTCGCCAAATAGACAAATCTCTGATTCAAGCGAATGCTACTGGAGAAGAATTCGAAGTTGATGTGATTGAAAATGAATTATGGTTCAATATTTCAGGAACCCCTATCGGTCCAATCGGACAAGAAATTGAAGCAGAACATAATCTGACCTACGAATACACTGTCCCTCAAACAGATTGGGCTAACCGAACAGTTCGCTACCTCTATGTTGAGGATAATGGCACTACAAGCAATGAATATCCGGAAAATTCTCCAATAATCTTGGAGCCCGAGAGGCCTCAGTACGATGGCGACATGAATGTCACGGGTTTCAGAGAAACCGGTATTGTACCTGACAAATATGTGATCGGAGATAATTTCCCTACCTCAAGCGATGGTATTGGCCCGAGGATAGAAATCATCGGTATTAGGATAGGTATGGCCGATGGACATGAGGTCGAATTGGCTGAGTGGCAGGATACAGAATCCCTAGACAATTTCACTGCGTATGGGACGGTAATCAATGAGGGATTGCTCGCTGGTATGCTCCACGAAGTGTATCGGATAATCGATATTGGTCTGCCGATAGGAGGAGAAAATGATAGCGAATCAGAAGCTGTTAGAGTCGTCGAACATCAGACGCTTGAGAGAGTACTCTATCCCTCGGTAATCACCGCCGCAGAAAATACTCCTCCGGCCTTGCTTAATCTGAGATTTAGAGAAGGGATTCTATTCACCGAAGGCGGTTTTGCTCACCTTGAAGCAGTGATTGAAGATGTCGATACCGACGTGGTCGGTGTTATGGTAGATTTGAGTGAATTTGGTCTAGGAATAATCACTCTTTCAGACTCTGGCTTAAACGGCGACGAGGTAATTCAAGACTCAATTTGGACGGCAAGGATAAATCACGATGGTCTAGAGTTTGGAAATTTATCCGTTCCAGTAAAGATGGATGATCTCTGGACCGATGTCCAAACTACTGCTTATGTTGAAATTTCAAATGCTGCCCCTCGAATAACTTCGCGCGCCTATACTCCTGACTTTGCATATCGAGGTGAAGTAATCTCTGCAAGTCTCAAGGTAGAGGATGGGCATGGCGTGAAATCGGTAGTAATCGATCTACTCAGTGCCGGTGGAGAGCTTACTCCACTAACCTTAGACTCCAATACTGGTCGCTGGAATGGCCAGTTTGTCCTACCGGATTCTCTAGCACCAGGATTGCGGACAATTCCTATTCAAGTCGAAGATAACCAAGGTGCTAGTGCTCTCATAGATGGCGGTTCGGTAATTCAAGTCTTGAACGAAGCACCAGAGATAACCAACGTATCTTTCTTCGATGAGGGTGAATGGGTATCGATAATCGAGATTCCTAAATCTGGTGAGAAAACATACACTATGGAAGTATTAATTTCCGACCCAGATGGAGTATCTTCTGCCCAAGCGAAAATTGGTCGTCTTGCACCAATTGGGAAATCTGAAACATGGCTATTGTTGAACGACGATGGCCAAGATGGTGACAGAGTTGCAGGAGACGGCATATATTCCATACAAATCGATGTCCGCTCTAGTTTATCTGAGGGCGAGATAAATTACCTTGTTCGAGGGTCAGATATATTCCAATCTATTACACCAGTAGAGTCTCAGACGTATACAATCGAATTAGTTGACGAGAAGGCTTCTGGAGGAGTGGGGACAAATTGGATTGCAGAAAATTCTACCACTCTGGTGCTGATTGGCTTGCTAATGCTGCTCGCCTTAGGTGCTACTGCAATCGTTGTGACAATGCGAAATGCCGATTTCGACTAAAATGCCATAAATTGAGATAATATTTCATGGTACGAGTGCCGGGATTTGAACCCGGGTTCAGGCGTTGGCAACGCCCGGTGATAACCACTACACTACACTCGTGTGAAATTGGGGAATCAAGACTCACTTTTCTAAGCGTCGGTGGTCTAAGCAGAAAGTCTCTCCAGGTTTTCGATGATTGTATCCCGGGTACTTCGATAAACATCAATAGGTAATCCAACTGGGTCCTCAAGCCCCCAATCTTCTACAATAGGAAGCATTGGGCATTCAACTCCACAGCCCATGCTGATTATCATGTCCCAGCCTTCAGTTTCTATATCGTCTACAGATTTTGGCCTTAGACCAGATGTGCTAATCCCCATTTCCTCTAACACTGTTAGTGAGTTTTCAGCCACACTTGATCCCGGGTGTGTTCCTGCGGATGCTGCCTCATGGCCAAAATGTCGAGCTAATGCTTCCGCCATTTGGCTTCGACAGGTATTCCCCACACATACAAACAGTAGGCGCATGTATCATCTGTGGTAGCCACCCTACTTGAAGGAAACACCAATAGAATACACAGCCCAAAGGGCTGATTTTTGACCCGAGTTTGTTTTTTTTTCACCACGCAGGCTTGAAGTAGGCCTCACCTCGCCCTGCGAATCAATGTCAGATTCGCCAATCTCTCACCACCCGGGCGGTGGTCTTCCAATGGCCGATTCACAAGGCTCACCAGAGGAAGCACCTGCTTCTCCTGAACAGAAGGCGCAAATGGAGCAAGCATACGCACAGATGCGCCGAAAGATGCGGATGACTCAGTTAGACGAGGAGATCAAACACAAGGTGATGGTTCTCTCTGGAAAGGGTGGAGTAGGCAAATCTACAGTGTCGGTTGGACTGGCTCTTTCACTTGCTCGACAAGGAAAGAAAGTTGGACTAATGGATATCGACATCACCGGTCCTAATGTACCAAAGATGCTGGGTATTGAGGATGCTGAATTGCACGTCGAAGACGGTCAAATTTTCCCCGCGATTGGACCTCATGGACTGAAGGTAATTTCCATGGCTTTCCTGATCGAAGACCCGGATAAGCCGGTAATTTGGCGTGGACCAATCAAACTTGGAGCAATTCAACAATTCATTGGAGACGTCGCATGGGGAGAATTAGATGCCCTAATCATCGACTTCCCACCCGGAACCAGCGACGAACCTCTTACCGTATCACAGAGCCTTCCAGGTATTGATGGAGTAGTAATCGTAACAACACCTCAAGACGTTGCTTTACTAGATTCTCGTAAGTCGATTAATTTCGCCAAAACCATTTCTTTACCATGCTTAGGTGTTGTCGAAAATATGAGTGGATATACACTCCATGGGAAGGCTGAGCCTAACTCACAAATCAGCGTCATGGGGCCTACTGGAACCTCTATCGAATCAACCACCGATGAGAATGGAGATTGGTCTGTTACCCTAGATGTCTTCAAATCGGGTGGAGGAGAGGCCGCAGCGGTCGAACTCGAAGTCCCATTCCTTGGTGCCTTACCATTCGACCCAGGTATTGTCAGAGGCGGTGACGATGGTGTACATCGCATTATTGCCGAACCTGATGGTGCTACCGCCGCAGCCTTCGATGCGGTTGTGGATAATGTACTGGCCGAATTAGAGGGAAGTAGTGGCCCAACCGTCCGAATCTCTTAGATTCGGACGAATTTGATGGGATTTTGCTCTCGATTTCCTTAGGGGTGGATTCTTGAGATATCGGTTGCCTCGGTGATTTAGGGAGTGGAGACCGGTATGGCGGGAGGCTCTGGAATCTACATATCTTGGTTGATGGGTGCTATTCTGCTATCCGTTGCTCTAATGCCTTTGATGAAACCGCCCTGGGCGAAAATCAGAATTCAAGGCTTCGTGGATATGTTCCGTCGCTACTGGGCTCACATGTTTGTGGTATTCTCGGTCTATCTTTGGAAGGATATTCTCGACCAGCTAGATCGTATCTTGATGGCTAATACTCAACTCGATATGACTCCATATGTCTACGCTATCGAGGGGGATATTGTACTGTGGATTCAGGATGCTTTCCAAAATGAATTACTGTCAATTGCTCTAACTCACTTCTATGTCATGGGGTTCATGACAGCAACTTTCGCGTCCTTCGTTTACCCGATATATTTCGATGACCGACACATGGCAGATAGAGTCTCATTGTCGATGTTCTGGGTCTATGTATTGGCAATTCCATTTTACTTATTTTTCAACGTAAGAGTGACTGGAGATCACATCCCAGCGATGGAAACTATCGCCTATGATTTAACACCAGAAATACACAATTGGTTCACCAGAATAGACCCTTTTACAAACGGCATGCCTAGTCTCCATATTGGCCTTCCATTTGCAGTGTGGTTGACTTATCTAAAGTGGGATGATGATGGTCGTTGGGCCAAGTTTAGAACCGCACTAATGATTTTCATATTGTTAACTGGATTTACAATCCTGTACCTTGGAATCCATTGGGTGGTTGACATAATTGGTGGAATTCTGGTCGCAACTCTCGCCGTCACCTTAACTGAAAGAACTCATGAGCCAGTTTGGAGATTTGCAGACGAACGCCTCTTTACTCGTCGATTAGCTAGATTCATGAAAGATCCCAAAGCATGGTTTGTAGGGGTTAAGAATTCGATAAACGCTCAGATTGATCCATACCGAGAACCCTCGAAAACCCAAACAGGGGCGCTGATTGTTGCCATACTTCTTGGAACTGGTTTGGTTCTACTTTGGGACGCAACTCACCAAGATTTCCCTGTTGAGGGAGTTACCCCAACCTATACAGCAGGGTCAGGAGATTGGTTGGTTACCGTACAAGAAAATGATAACGGAACGGTCGACTTTATCTCTTGGAGTTCTCAAACTAGGGAGTCGGAAACTATTGCTACAATAATTCTCGGTGAGAATGGATGGACTTCTGTTCCAAGGGTTGCTGCATCAGAAAAAGGAGTTGCTCTTTTTGACTCATTTAAGTTAGAATTCTGGTCATACAATACACCGTCAGAGACATTCAGTCTAAATTGGTGGACGGAAGAAATCAATCCTGAATCTGAGCCAATAATCGATGTTCTATTGGCTGAAAATGCCAATCAAGAAGCAGTAATTGCGGTGGTTTACTCAAATGATCTAATTTATCGAAATTCAGACGGAGTTATTGCGGATTATGTATCTCCTGAAGGGCCATTTTCCATAGTTGCATCATCCGGTTCGCTAATTGCAAGTGCTAATTCAACTGCGAACGGCCCTGTGCTTGATATTGTCTCACTTTCCACCCAATTGAGTCTTCGAATTGACATTGCAAATACAACTGACGAAGTTGTAGACAATCATTTAGGAGATGTATTTGGAGAAGAGGTAAATTACTCTAATTCTCAAATTGTTGAACTAGCAATGGATGGAAATGACATCGTTGCGGTTATTGATGTAGGGCCGGTAAATCGGACAATACTTATCGACACAATTAGTGGCTCTCAATTACTCCTTTCAAACCCACTTTGGCCTTCCTCATCACCTAGCATTTCCGGTGAAAATATCGCATTTCTCCAAATCCCTCGGTTCGACCCAACAGCGGAACCCGACGACTTACTGACTGCTAGAGATGTATTTCTTCACAATATAGAAGAAAATAGAACATTACAATTGACCATTGACGATGATGTAGACCAGTATAACCCTCAGGTATTGGAAACCAATTTGGCATGGATTGAAAGTCTAGATGATGGGACTTTGGAAATTCGTATGCATGCTTTAGAGGAAACCTTCGAACCCTATTCTTCGGTGGTATTACAATCTTCGATTGTACTTCTAATTCCGATGATGATTCTGTATGCTTTCCAATCTGCAAATGGTTCCTCTAAGGCCAATGGGCGTCGAGAGAATTAATCATTCAGCAAGCCTGAACATTTCGTCTAAACTTCTCTGCGCATGCTGAATAATTTCATCATCGAGTTCAATGATTTGATCTGGGTGAGGTTCTCGTAGTGCCTGAAGTATATCTTCCAATTGAGTCATTTTCATGTAACGGCACATAACACAAGTTCCAATTAGATTCAGCTCATTTTCTGATTCTGCTCTAACCCGATCAGCAGTTCCACATTCCGTAATTAGCATAATATCGGATTTTCCTTCTGAACCAAGCCTCAAGGCCTCTTCTCGAAGTACTTCGCTGCTACCTACAATGTCGCTCTCTGCGATTACGTCCGCATCGCATTCTGGATGACTCAATACCTGTAATTCGATACCCTGCTCAGCGGTTCTGTCTTTCCATGAGCGTATTTTTTCTCCAGTAAAAGTAGCGTGAACATAACATTCACCATCGTAATTGATGACTTCCTTCTTTCCAGCGAGATGTTCAGCAAGATGTTTACCCATCAATTGATCAGGTACGAATATTATTCGATCACCAGGGAGCCTTTCACAAATTTTGAGATAATTGCTACTTGTTACGCAGACATCAACCTCAGCCTTTACTTCGGCAGTTGTGTTGATGTAACATGCCACAGGGACTCCTGGATATCTCGACTTTAGCTCACGAACATCCTCTGCAGTTATGCTATCAGAAAGAGTACAGCCGGCATCCGGAGAGGGGTGTAGAACGGTCTTGTGGGGGCTGACAATTTTCGCAGTCTCAGCCATGAAGCGCACACTAGAAAATAGAATAGTTTGCTGCGGTGCATCTCTAGCGGCCTTGGATAGTGAGTAACTATCGGATACAGAGTCCGCTACCCCGTATACGATATCCGGAGTTTGATAAGAATGAGCGATGAGAAAAACATCGTTCTCTTTCTTTAATTGATTAATTTCGAGAGTCAGTGGTGCAATTGTTTTGCAAGTTTCAATGTCCCAAAGTCCACCTTGATTGATGACCTTCTGTAACCTCTTAGCCTCTGCTTCTATCTCTTCCTTAGAATATTCCTTGGGAGTCACTAAACCTCGCGGTAGCGGGGCCGAGGGCATCTGCATAGTCATCTAAACTCGCTACTTCGTCCTGTGCAACCGCTTTCAAGGCATCTCATCTCGGAGGGGCATGGATGAGGGGGCGATTCCGATGTGGATTGAGGACACGGTCCTTCACATCGGAGCAGAGGCAACTGCAATTTCAGGCTCTTGGATGGGGCGAAAAGCAGTTCTAAAAAAGAGGGAACCAAGAGCCTATAGGCACCCTTCATTAGATCGAAAACTAACCCGTCAGAGATTGGCCGCAGAGGCTAGGATTCTATCGCGTTTACAATCTATTGATTTTCCTTCTCCATCACTATTGGATGTAGATGCAGATGGAGGATGGATGTTACTATCAAGAATAGATGGAGTGCCTTTGTATGAAGCATTACAGAATGGTGATGCAGGGGGGAAAGAAATTCGTAGGTTCGGAAAATTAATTCGAAAATTGCATGAATCCGATATCGCTCATGGAGATCTAACTACACATAATGTGCTAATTGATAATCAAGGAAATTTGACCCTAATTGACTTTGGCCTCGCTAGAATTGCTCCAGAAATAGAACAACTCGGCTTAGATTTACAGGTCCTAAATGAATGCCTAACCGCTAGCCATTTTAATTTCGAATCAGCAGTTGAAACAATGCTTGAAGGTTATTTATCGGCGGATTCCGGCAAATCTTCTGCCGTATCTCATTTGTCTGCAAAGGAAGTTGTTGAGCGATTCAATGCGATTCGTGGCCGAGTTAGATATCATGCCTGAGTTGAGATAATGAGAATTCTCTTTGCAACCGGTAATGAAAACAAAATTGTAGAAGCTCGAGAGGTGTTAGGGCCTCTTGGACACAGTGTGGAGGGCTTGGTAATTAACGGACAGAGGCCTAATTTTGACGAGCCAAAGCATCTCGGATTAGAGGGAGTAGCAGAATCGAAAATCCGACAAGCAATGGAATTAATTCAAGGAAGCGAATTTGAGGACAGCGCAATTCTTGTCGAAGATTCTGGTATTTTCCTTGATGCATTTCCTGAATGGCCGGGTGCAGAATCTTCGGATATAGAGAAAGAAATTGGTCTCGATGGAATTATTGAGAAAGTCAAAGAATCCGGCAATAGCGGTGCAGAATATCAGGCGGTAGCAATTCTCTCAAATGGAAATCAAGTTTGGAAATCAAAAGGGATATGTCGCGGTAAAATATCTGACCATCCACGGGGCAGTAATGGCTTCGGATATGACCCAATTTTCATTCCTGAGGAAGGCGATGGAGGGACCTTTGGGGAATTAGGCAATGAGATAAAAAATCAGATATCTCACAGGAAAAAAGCCATGCTAGGACTATCAAATCTTCTCAAATCCCCGTCAAGGTGAATAGAGACTAGCCACTGTGGTAGCCCGAGGGACAGACATGGTTTCGTACACACGGCTCTTGCTTCTAGTCCTTCTAGGACTAGGAATGCCGCTTTTCCTACTGTTCCAAGGTTCGATGAATCTTGCTCAACAAATCGCAGCGGGAACAGTGCTATTGGCCTTCCTTTCTCTATTGGTATTCTCAGGTAGAAGGCCACTAACTCCGACTCCAAAAGCTCCTGTGGTCGAGATCGAAGAAGATGAGGATGAAGCAGAACCAGAACCAACAACTGAAGAGGTTGAGGTAGAACCGGAAGAAGTTCGCCGTAGTCGCCGCCGAGTTGCTGCTCCAGTTGCAGCACCTCCAACATTACCTCCTCCTCCGATTGCTATGCCAAGCCCCGATGACCCAATGCCAGCACCTAGTATGCCAATGCCTCCTCCAATGCCTTCCCCCCAAGCACCAACTGTACCTGGAGATGGAGAGAATATTGCTCAGCGTCTAGTGGTTTCCCGAGATGCCCAGTCTGAAATGGAAACCGAAATCGAGAGTTATGTTGAGCAACAAAGAGAGAAAAGGGCGGTTATTCGAGGAAAAATTGACCGACGTCGTCGAATGGCATTAGCTGAGAGAAAGGCTGCTAAGGTCAGAATGTGGACAGAGTTAGAGGACGGTGAAGACCTCGGAGCTTTACTAAATCAAGCAAATCATGGTTTGACTGTAATTGAAGAAGACGAAAGCCCAGATGATACCTCTCCTCTCGGTGTCTCATATGTCCGAATTGACGAGTCTAGAATACTCAAAATCAGAGTTCCATTGAAGATTCCAGAGAAGGCAGTAAGCAAACCTGCTGAAGCATTACCTGAGGTTGATGATATGCCATCAATGCCTCCTCCGCCTAGCGGTTTGCCGCCTATGCCACCTCCTCCTGGAATGCCCCCTCCGCCTCCGCCTGAGTGAGCGTATCTTCAAGCGGCGGTTGCTCTTCGGTCGACCATGAGTGAAGACGTGCTACTGGTCGAGAACGTCCCAGTCGAAGGCTCAAGCCCCGCAGGTGGAGTGATTTCTGTTTGGACGTTAAATCGTCCAGAAAAACTCAATGCTCTGAACAAAGATTCGCATACTGCTCTCAAACAAGCCTGTGATAAAGCGGAGGCTGATGACAACGTCCGAGTTGTAGTAATTCGTGGCGCTGCGCCCCCACCTGCCCCAGAGGGTAAGCGTCAGAAACCAGCCGCTTTTGCTGCAGGAGCGGATATTTCTGAGTTTGCAGGAAAGAATTCAGATGACGTTCGACCATTCTTTGAGGATAATGCATGGGAAAGAGTTTGGAATCTATCAAAACCAACTATTGCAATGGTCGATGGCTTTGCTCTTGGAGGAGGAACTGAATTAGCACTTTCCTGCGATTTACGAATCGCTAGCACTCGGGCTAAGTTCGGAACCCCTGAAATTAATCTTGGACTGATTCCGGGTGGTGGTGGAACTCAACGACTTTCGGATATTCTGGGCTACGGCAAAGCAATGGAGATGGTCCTGACTGGAGAAATGGTCGGGTCAGAAGAGGCGCTAAGACTTGGATTAGTCAACGATGTTGTAGAGCCTGAGCAACTTGAATCTAGAACAATGGAAATGGCAGAAAATATAGCCAAAAAGTCGCCATATACTATCAAGGTTGCAAAACGAGCAGTCCGTTCTGCTCTCGATCTTGGAATGTCTGAAGGGATTTTAGCAGAGAGATCCGAATTCGTTGCACTGTTCGATACCGAAGACAAGGAAATTGGAGTTCAAGCATTCCTTGAGCGAAAAGATGCTGAATGGAAAGGTTCCTAATGGAAAAACAGTAATTCATAATCTCTGATGAATAGTACGGCTTGTGTCGATAGTTGACTATCTATTTGCTCCGAGATTAGATCGTTTTGGCTCAAAGACTCCTAGTGAGGCATCTAGGATTTTTTTCCTAATTGTAATTCTGTCTGTATCTTATTGGGCGTGGCAGATTTCCAATGGTATAGTCTCTATTTGGTTGATGATAGTGATTCTCATATCTACCCCAATACTATCAATTGGTTGGTGGTTAATTTCCTTGATATCACAAAAACGACCAACTAAGGATTTATTCTCTGAATAATTATTGAATTTTCGCGGAAATTTCGCCTACTGGGTCATTTGATTTAGTTACATCAATCATTAACCAACCACTATTTTCTGCCAACCTAACCATCTCAAATTGAATCTCTCGAATTCTATCTATATGGTCTAGGTAATGTCGAACAGACCTACCGTTGTGTTTTCTTCTGCCTGCAATCATTCGCACATGCTCCTCAGCATCCTCAACAGCCAAAACCACTCCACATGCTTCTCCTCCTGATGCCCTCCATTCATCGATTATTGCGAAATTAGGTACGAAATGCACCCCTTCCATCAATAGGTCTCCACCTCTTTTCATTTCACGTTGCAAAATCGCTCCTATTGCACTATTGAGAGGAGTGGTTGTATCCTTCCAATCTTCGATTGCATTAGATTCTCCAGGCTGAAATGAAGATCTATGTAGAGCGGGATTTTCGTTTTGAGAAATTTGTGTTCTCAAAGTCTCTCTGATTGTATCAGTTGCCACGACTTTGTCGAACTCCAGAGAGGCTGCAATTCTAGCGCTAAGGGTGGACTTCCCTACTCCACT
>WTHI01000054.1:0-2365 GCA_011523185.1 Methanobacteriota archaeon | reverse complement strand
TCTGAATCATTAGCCAGTGCAATTGCTTCTTCCTCTGAATCGTAAGTTGTTATCGAGAGGACAGGGCCGAAAATTTCCTCACGGAAAATAGTCATATCTGGGGACACATCAGCAAATACAGTCGGCCTGACGTAAAATCCCGAATCAAGGCCATCAGGCATGCCTTCGCCCCCGGCAACTAGCGTTGCACCCTCGGCAATTCCAGAAGCGATGTAGCCGGCTACCGATTCTTGCTGTCTCGCGGAAACCATAGGCCCGCAGCGCATGGATTCATCCATTGGGTCGCCTACGGAATAGCGGGCCATTGTTGCAGCGATTACCTCTACCACTTCATCACGTGCAGTTGCCGGAACGATTAGTCGGCTTAGGCTAGAACATTCTTGTCCAGAATTGTTGAAGCAAGCATAAACGGCCATTTTAGCAGCCTTTGCAATGTCGGCATCATCTAGTATTACATTTGCACTCTTTCCACCTAATTCCAGAGTTACTCGCTTAACGGTTGGAGCGGCCGCTTGTGAGACGCTCACACCAGCGCCTGTTGAACCGGTGAAACTGACCATGTCTACCTCTGGGTGCGAAGATAGAGTCTCTCCGATTTCTCTTCCATGCCCTGAGACTAGATTGAAGACACCAGCAGGTAGGCCGATTTCATCGATGATATCTGCCAAAATAAATGCGTTCAGTGGGGCCTCTTTTGAAGGCTTGAGAACCATTGTACAGCCTGCGGCTAGTGCTGGTGCAACCTTGCCGATGATTTGGTGGAGAGGGAAATTCCAAGGAGTAATCATCCCCACCACTCCTATTGGTTCTTTGACGATTAAGGAGTTACGAACTTCTTCTTCCCAATCAAAAGAATCCAACATTTTCGCATAAGATCGCGATACAACTCTTGGAGTTCCAACCATAGCCATTCGACTGTAATTGATTGGGGTTCCGACTTCTGCAGTGATTAATTCGGCGATTTCTTCTCCTCGCTCAGCGATTGCAGCTGAAATCGCATTGAGGTAGCCTTGCCGCTCTTCAATGCTCGACTGTGACCAAGAAGGAAATGCAGTACGTGCCGCAGCTACGGCTTTTTCCACATCAGCAGCACTTCCAACCGGCACCGAACCAATGCATTGTTCCGTTGCAGGATTGATTATCTCAATACTACCTTCTCCACTTGCAGCAACCCACTTTCCGTCGATGTAGATGTTCTCGCGCGCGTGCATGTAGGGGGGCGGTACGGCGCGACTTATCACATTCATGCATTTCAAAAGTAGAGGCGATACCGCCTAGTCATGGGAATTGCAGTGGAACGTCATGATGGTGGAGTAGCCGTTGTGACTCTTTCAGAAGAGGCTGCTAGGAATGCCTTATCCCGTACTTCTATCCATGAAATGTCCAATGTAATGGGTGGTTTACTCGATGATTCTACTTGTAAGGCAATAGTTCTGACTGGGACGAGTCGATTTTTCTGCACAGGGGCGGATATTGATGAGTTCGCAGACTCAATTGATGATGGCTCAATTGGAAATCTCGTGGATGAATTAACCAGTGTATTACACCCACTTGAATTACGTTTACGACGTAGTCCAACCGTATTTATTGCAGCAATTAATGGGGCTGCGGCAGGGGGCGGATTAGGTCTCGCGCTTTGCGCTGATTATCGCCTATGTATTCCAGAAGCTAGACTTGCAGCAGCCTTCTTCTCATTAGGGCTCTCACCTGACGGAGGCTCGACCTGGCTTCTTCCACGCTTGGTTGGATACCAACGTGCTCGCCGATTTTTCTTTGATAACGAAGTCTGGACAGGCGAGCAAGCACTTGAATATGGAGCGGTAGATGAATTGGTAAATTCAGAAAACCTTCTCGAAAGAGCCGTTGAGATTGCAACAAAATGGGGTTCTTGGGCAGAGGCAAGTAAACAAGGCACCAAGCAATTACTAGATGCCTCATCGACAACCTTCATGGAGACTCAACTTGAATTTGAAAAGGCCTTGATTACGGCTGCTTCACTAACTCCTGACTTTGCAGAAGGGGTCTCGGCTTTCCTAGAAAAGAGAGAAGCCAAATTTGGGGCTTCAACAGAAGAAGAATGAATCATTCTTCACGCCTTAATTTCAAGACGCCTACGATTATGGCAATAATGCAAGACAGAGCAGCAATATTTGCCAATGTCATCGCTACTGAGCCAATTATGATTCCATAAACCAACCACAAGATAAGAGAAATTGAAACTAAAGTAAAGGTTGGTAGTGAAATCCCATCATGTTTCTTTTCAGACCAGACTCTCTTAATTTGAGGAACCCAAGCAATTACTCCCAGAAATCCAGCAAATACTCCGATTACTTCTACCCAGAATGGAATCAAAAAACCCACTCCT
>WTHI01000004.1:0-6466 GCA_011523185.1 Methanobacteriota archaeon | reverse complement strand
GTGACATTTGGCTCAACAAAGTAAAGTATGACAATGAAGGAAAACGAATCCGAGGGAACGTTTGCCTGGAGGTATACCTGCCCTCACGTGGAACGTGCCTGTTGCAACATGTCAACTTGGGTTCCTGTGAATTCGATGACATCCCGCGAGCTTTCTCTGAAGGTATGCAGGAGTTGTGCACCCTCCACGGTCGAACTGGTGTTGGCGATTCAGGGGAATATCTCCCAAGCGACACAGACCGACAAGTCGGACTCGGCATGCTCGGACTGGCAAATCTCCTACGGCGGTACGGTGTAACTTACGAACAATTTGGACGTGCTTTGGAGCAGTACAACAACGGTGAGATCATTCGATCCCCTGCTTTTGAGCTTGTTTCACAGATCGCTTCTGGTGTTGAACTCGCTGCAGGCATTGCACGTAGAAACAACATGGTTCGTGCGTTTGCGATTGCACCTACAGCCAGCTGCAGCTATCGCAGCAAAGACTTGGATGGCTTTACTGCCACCCCTGAGATTGCACCACCCATTAGCCGAACTGTTGACCGTGATAGCGGCACGTTCGGTGTACAAACCTATAACTATGGCGACGTAGAGATCGCCTCACAAGTGGGCTGGGAAGCCTACAAGCGTGTTGCCGATGGCATCATGACTCTACTTAATGAGACTGGACTTCTTCACGGTTACAGCTTCAATTCGTGGTCCGATGTGGTCACGTATGACGAAGCATTTATTGAAGAGTGGCTTGAATCGCCCCAGACTTCTCTGTATTACTCGCTCCAAGTGATGGGCGATGTACAAGATAAGACTGATGCTTATGCTGCTCTTGATGAGGCTGAAGTTGATGATTATCTTGCATCCCTATTCAACGATGGTGAGCTAGAACCTCAATGTGACTGTCAAGAATGAATCCTTACGAAAAACTTCTCAATCGAAAAAGAAAATGGACACCAGTACAGACAACTGCTGGTACATGCAAGGAAGGTGCGGAAAAAGCAATCCACCGTGCCCTTGCCTTGCGGCACATGGAACTACCTGTGGGAGATTTTATTAGTGATGCTCTGGCCTCTGAAGTACCAAGCCTCGCACGGGAGGTATTGGTATCCAACGTCAAAGACGAACAAAATCACGACATCGCACTTGGTTACATCGCCAATGCTTACGGCGTTGATGAACAAGCTGAGGCGGAAGCCCTACGGCTTAAGTCCGCGTGGGAGACACATCCTGATCACACGATCACCAAAGCATTGGTGGCCGAACGTGCAATCTTCTTCGTTCTTTTACCATTCTTTCGCTTTAATGGTGACGCTGGCATGAGGACCGTTTCGGCGGATATCAGCCGAGATGAGCAGATCCATGTGGCGGTTAATTCACTGGTACACACCGAGTTGGGTTACAACATCAGCCCTTCTTTGGACAAGCTCCGCAAAGCAACAATTAACTGGGTGATGCAACCTCTCAAGGTTGGTGCATCCGACAAATATCTGGACAAAAAATTTTGGCTGGATTCTAGCGATAGGTTGATGTACGAAGGTAAGGCACCTGAACTTTCTGAAACCAAAGCCGCTCGGATGCCAGCATTCTTTGAGCACAGCAATGTCAACCTCCCTCAATACGCTTGAAGTCTTTGGCATGGAAGCCAGGGCTTTGATCCACCAACTAGATGAAAACTTTCCTGTCGTCACTCCTTCACCGGACGATTCAATTGAAAAAATTATGTATCGGTCTGGTCAACGGAGTGTCGTTGAGTGGATCAAAGAAAATATGGAGACCTAGGTATGTCAAGTAAAGTATTCCCACCCTATGATTCTGAAGAGGATGTTGGTGATCCAAGACCATCTATTCACGAAGACTGGCGAGCTGATGTAAACGACTATAGTTTCTTCGGACAAAACTGGTCAGACTATGTCCCTTATCCTGAGCGAATAAAAGTTGAGGATGATTCTGGTAGAAAACCAGATAATCGAGGTTATACCGATACATACAGAACAGTACTTATCAATCCTCTTGACGAGTTACAGGATGAGGTTGCTTATAACTCCCTAATGTCTTTGCAGGCTTGGGGTCAAGGTCCGGTTATTGCTGCAATGAAGCAGCTCAACATCTTCGAAGTCAATGACCAAGAGACCGCTGATCAAGTAGTTGATTGGTTAGGTGAAAACTATGGTTCATTATTTGAACCTGATTTTAGTGATCTTCCTACGATTAACGAAGAGAAGCTTAACTACACACCTGTAGAAATGGATCTCACTTACGAACCTAAATATCCTGAGTCTGAAAAAACTATACGGAAGGCTTTTGGAGGCAGGCATTATCAAGGAAAGCCTGCAGCAATCTCCTTGCAAGACTACTCAGAAGTTGTAGAAACTAATTCTTTATACGATCTCTAATTATGGCATACGGTAGAAGTACTATTGGTGATTACGAACGTAAGAACCCTATTAAAAACTGGCTGTCTGCATATCAAGGACCACACGGTGGACTTGGAATAATGTCTTATCGCGCTCTTAAGCGTGATGGATATAACCCAATGACCATTCTCAATGCATTTGGTGGTTCTGGTCTTCCAAGTATTGGGTGGCGTATGCAAGCAGCAATGGCAAAAGATATGCAACCGCCCCCGCCACCTGTTTATCAACCACCGGCTTACACTCCACCACCAGTCCCAGAACCCAAAGCTCTGACCACTGAAGGTACAGCAGTTGGTGGTTCAGCACAGGGCGTCAAGATCAAACGATCTGATGCATCAAAAAAAGGTAAAAACACAAGAGGCACACGTTCACTCAACAGAGCACAACGTAACGCCAACATGCAAATTAACACATTGAATCTGGCATGAACGCAAAGAAGCGGTATGACGTTTTAAGTTCTGAGCGTTCTCAATTTCTCGATGTAGCAGAACAGGCAGGTAACCTTACTCTTCCTTATTTGATCAGAGGTGAAGAAGATCCCTCTGGTGGTATGCGTAGTCTCAAGACACCTTGGCAATCTATTGGTGCTAAGGGTGTTGTGACTCTTGCAAGTAAATTGATGCTTGCATTGCTTCCTCCACAAACAAGCTTCTTTAAGCTTCAGGTGGACGATCAAATGCTGGGTGAGTTGGGTGGTGATCCTTCTATTAAGTCTGAGCTTGACCTTTCGTTTGCCAAGATCGAACGTACCATTCTCGAATCAATTGCAGCATCTGATGACCGCGTTGTCGTGCATCAGGCTTTGAAGCATTTGGTTGTGACTGGTAACGCTTTGATCTTTATGGGTAAGAAAGGTCTTAAGCTCTATCCTCTTAATCGCTACGTTGTAGATCGTGATGGGAACGGCAACGTAATTGAAATCGTCACAAAGGAACGAATCAGCAAGACACTGATTAAGGATCTACTTCCTAAAGAAGAACCTAATCGTGTATCAGATGAGTACAACGCTCAAGCAAATCAGTGTGACATCTACACACACGTAAGGCGAGACAACAATCGTTTTGTCTGGCATCAGGAAGTCTACGGAAAAATACTTCCTGGATCACAAGGTAAGGCTCCTCTCGATGCCAACCCTTGGATCGCTTTGAGGTTCAACACAGTAGATGCTGAGCCTTATGGCAGGGGCAGAGTTGAGGAATTCATGGGTGATCTTCAATCCATGGAATCCTTGAGTCAAGCTCTTGTTGAAGGTTCAGCAGCAGCGGCTAAGGTCGTCTTTACAGTTAGCCCCTCAAGCACAACTAAACCATCCACACTTGCACAAGCTGGTAACGGTGCGATCATTCAAGGTCGTCCCGATGACATTGGTGTTGTACAAGTAGGTAAGACAGCAGACTTTGCTACTGCTTATCAACTTGCACAGTCACTTGAACGTCGTCTTAGTGAAGCATTCTTAATTCTCTCTGTACGTCAGAGTGAGCGCACTACAGCTGAAGAGGTGCGGATGACACAAATGGAGTTGGAACAGCAACTAGGGGGACTATTCTCCCTGTTGACTGTTGACTTCCTTGTTCCATATCTCAATCGTAAATTGTCAGTGTTCCAAAAGACTGGCGAGATTCCCAAGATCCCCAAAGGGATTGTTAAACCTACTATTGTTGCTGGTATCAATGCATTGGGCAGAGGTCAAGACAGAGAAAGTCTTGGCCAGTTCATGGGAACCATTGCACAGACTCTTGGTCCTGAAGCATTGATGCGTTACATCAATCCTGACGAAGTAATCAAACGTCTTGCTGCCTCACAAGGTATTGATATTCTCAACCTTGTTAAGACACAGGAAGAGTTGCAAGCAGAAATGCAGCAACAGATGCAACAACAGCAGGGCATGGAGCTTACTAAACAAGCAGGACAACTAGCTGCTGTTGATCAAAAGGCTGAAGAAGCTGCGATGGCAAACCAGCCTGAATAATATCTACTACTAATGACAACCCTTACTTACGACTCATCCGAGTCAAATCCTGGTGAGCTTAATGCTGAAGAGCAAGACTCTTTGGCAGTAGGTGAACAGATGGAAGCCGAGCAAAACTCTTTGCTTGCTGGTAAGTTCAAAGATGCTGAGGCTCTTGAGTCTGCATATCTAGAACTACAAAAGAAACTCGGATCCTCCACTGAGCCTGAACCTCAAGATACTGAAGAACCACAAGAGGAAGTCAATTTCCTTGACACCTTGTGGACTGAATCGCAAGATGAACTTTCTGAAGCTACACAAGAAAAGCTCCAAAACATGGATGCTTCTGAACTAGCAAAGATGTATCTTGAATATAGAAATAACGTAGAGCAATCCCAACCGACACAGTCACAAGAATTTTCTGCTGAAGATATTGCTTCACTACAGCAAAGTGCTGGTGGTGAAAAAGAATATCAAGCAATGCTTGGTTGGGCAAAAGACAATCTCACTGAACAAGAGATCGAGATGTATGACGCAGTGATGGATCGCGGAGATGCACAATCAGCTTTCTTTGCAATCCAGGCACTTCGTTATCGTTATCTAGATTCAGTAGGCACTGATGGTCAGATGCTTACTGGTCGTGCTGCAACGGAATCTAAGGATGTCTTCCGTAGCCAAGCTGAACTTGTAAGTGCAATGAGTGATCCACGATACGAAAGTGATCCTGCATATCGCTCTGACATTCTTTCCAAACTCGATCGTTCTGATCTTAACTTCTAAATTTTATCTATCCTTAAAATGAAATCTATTATCGCTTCCGGTCTCCTCCTCGGCATGGCACATGGTGCCGCTATTGCTGGTCCCTACGTGAATGTTGAAGCTAATTCTGGTTGGTCTGGTACTGACTACGGTGGTACTGTAATTGATAACCACGTTGGTTACGAAGGTGCCAACTGGTATATCCAAGGTGGTCCTTCTATTGTCTCTCCTGATGGTGGTGACAGTGAAGTCGAACTGTCCGGTAAAGCTGGTGGCAGTGTGCCTCTGTCTGAAAAGCTTGGTGCATACGGTGAAGTCTCCTTTATCACTGGTGATGACTCCAACGGTTATGGAACCAAGGTTGGTCTGAAGTATTCCTTCTGATGAACGACACTCAAATCTGGCCTACCGAACCACGCATGTACATGGAAGAAGTAACTGTGACTCATAACGAAAAAGCTGAGATGCTCAATGGACGCCTGGCAATGCTGGGTGTCATTGCAGCTCTTGGAGCTTATGCACTGACTGGTCAAATTATCCCCGGAGTCTGGTAATGCCTATGGTTAATGGCAAAAAGTATCCTTATACCAAAGCTGGTATGAAGGCTGCCGCCACTGCTAAAAAAAAGAAGTCCACGAAAAAACCTGCTGGTAAAAAATACTGATGGCTAAGCGAGGATTGTATGCAAACATCCACGCCAAGCGTAAGCGTATTGCTGCTGGCAGTGGTGAAAAAATGAGGAAGCCTGGTTCTAAAGGAGCACCCACGGCTGCAAACTTTAAACGCTCCGCTAAGACTGCTAAGAAAAAGTAGTTATGTTACAGCCCTCCACTGGACGTGAGCCTTGGGAGGGCTTCATTAAAGTGCTCAAATACATACCCTAAACAACAACAACAACCCTGCACTTTTAATGACCGCTGTACTTCAACAACAACAGAGGTCTACCTGGGATGAGTTTTGCTCCTGGGTAACCTCAACAAACAATCGACTTTACGTTGGCTGGTTTGGAATCCTGATGATTCCTTGCTTGCTGGCTGCCACCATCTGCTTCGTAACTGCTTTCGTTGCAGCACCACCTGTAGACATTGATGGAATTCGTGAACCCGTATCCGGCTCTCTCCTCTATGGAAACAACATCATATCTGGAGCCGTCGTTCCAAGCAGCAATGCCATCGGACTACACTTCTACCCAATTTGGGAAGCTAATACACTTGATGAATGGCTCTACAACGGGGGTCCATATCAACTTGTCGTATTCCACTTCCTCATTGGCGTCTTTTCTTACATGGGACGAGAGTGGGAACTTAGCTATCGACTAGGGATGCGTCCCTGGATCTTTGTTGCTTACTCCG
>WTHI01000140.1:3644-6728 GCA_011523185.1 Methanobacteriota archaeon | reverse complement strand
GTCGAATCTCGATCTTCTGCTTCGGCTAATTCGGCCCTGTGAATTATGTTCACTGCACCCTCTGCACCCATCACAGCGAGTTCACCTATTGGCCAGGCAATATTGTAGTCTGAGCGGAGATGTTTGCAAGACATTGCGAGGTAAGCACCACCGTAGGCCTTGCGGGTTACAACGGTTAGTTTGGGCACGGTTGCCTCAGCGTAGGCATAGAGTAACTTGGCCCCGTGTCGAATGATTCCACCCCACTCCTGAACGGTTCCCGGAAGGAAACCCGGCACATCGACAAAGGTCACAACCGGGATGTTGAAAATGTCACAGGTACGAATGAATCGGGCTGCCTTCACTGAGGCATCGATATCTAAGCAGCCCGCCAAAACTTTCGGCTGATTGGCAACAATTCCTACCGACTGGCCGTCTAATCTAGCAAAGCCGATTACGATGTTTTCAGCATAAGTTGAGAATAGTTCTAGGAAGCGCCCCTCATCGACTACTTCGGTTACAACTTTGCGAATATCGTAGGGTATATTCGAGTCAGCAGGGACAATCTCTGTCAGATTCTTACAAGCTCTGTCAGCGGGATCGCCGCTGTTTAGAGTAACAGCCTCGGCAAGAGTATGGTCAGGCAGGAAGGAAAGAATTTCAATCGCGGTTAGAATTGCATCTTCCTCGTCTTCTGCCACCATGCACGCCACACCTGAGCGTGATGCATGAGCGTCGGCTCCACCGAGGCTATTCTGGTCTAATTCTCCGCTGGCGATTTCTGGGATGAAGTAGGGTGAACGCATGAACATCTGGCCATGGTCATCGGAGAGGATTACGAAATCGGAAAGGCCAGCGGCAAGTGCACTTACACCGGCGACTGTTCCAAGAATTATCGAAAAAGTAGGGATACGCCCGGAGCAGGCGACTAGAATATCCAGTAATTCTCCTGTCGCTCCCAAAGCCGGTACTCCATCTTGTACCCGCTGGCCATCACCGTCCCAAATCCCAACCAAGGGTAATTGCGACTTCTCTGCGAACTCGGCAACCTTGGCAATCTTGCGAGCATGCATCTCACCCATCGTACCGTCGAAGACTGCGTAATCTTGAGCGAAGCAAACAACTCTTCTTCCGTCTATTTTGCCATGACCTGCAACAACACCATCTCCGTATGGTCGGTGAAGATGCATATTGAAGTCGCCAGAGCGATGTTGAACGAAACTGTCTACCTCAACGAAAGAATCTGCATCGAGAAGCATAGTGATGCGTTCTCGGGCTGTTTGGCGGCCGGATTTTCGTAATTCTTCCATGCTAATCCGGTCGGCTGCATTGAGAGCTTGCTGGCGCATCGCGTCGAGATCATCCGAGTGCGATGCGCCCGCCATAAGCAAGCCAAACCACTAGCGGTTATTCATCGAAGCGGCCAATTAAGGTCAGACAACAAAGCCTTGCCAAGCCCGCATGTAGTCTACGAATTTCTCACTAAGACCCTCCGCCAAAAGGTGCTCAGCAGTGAATGGCGGGCGTTGCGGATCGTATTCTGAATCACCCAAATGTCTCGCCCAATCTGCATGACCAATTGCTGAACGGGCGACGGCGACTAAATCCGCCCCTTGATCCATGACTTCTTGTGCTTGGGCAGACGACCAAACAGCCCCACAGGTAATCATTGGCAAGCGATTTGCCAGACGCTCGGCGAAGATTTCAGTCAACATTCGTGGGTCATCATAGTGAGTTGGAGGGGTGAAGCAATCCCAGCAAGAAATGTGAAGGAAATCTATTCCTGAATCTACAAGCATATCGACTAAGTCTAGCGAGTCTTCAAGCACAACTCCGATATTCTTGTACTCTGGAGAAATCCTAACCCCGAGAAGGAATTCATCACTTGTAACCTGCCTGATTCTCTCAATTATTTGCAGCAAGAAGCGGGCTCTATTTTCGAGTGACCCGCCCCACTTATCCTCTCTGCGATTAGTTTCAGTTCCGAGGAATTGGCAGACGAGATATCCATGAGCGCCATGTATCTCGACTCCATCGAATCCGGCTTTTTCACAGCGAGCTGCCGCCGTGGCAAAAGCCTCGACTAATTCCTCAATCTCTGAGTCTTCCAGCGCTCTTGTCTCACCATTATCCGAATCGCTTGTTGAATTGATACTAGCAGATACTGGTTGCACTCCCGTCAGCCTTTGGGGGCAGCGCATTCCTCCATGGAAAATCTGTGCTAAGGAAATTGCTCCATGTTGGTTTATTCCAGCCGCTAAACGGGTCAGACCTGGCAATTGATGGTCTCCCCAAACACCCATTTCACCATCCCAGCCTTGACCCTCCGGAACGACGTGCGTCGCGGCTGTTGTGACGATTCCAAAGCCACCTTCTGCTCTACGAGTCAGCCAATTGATTTCCTCATCTGAAAGGGTGCCATCCTCGTTACTTTGTTTGTTTGTCATCGCCGCTACGACCGCGCGATTACGCGCCTTTTTGCCCGTGCGAGGAAATTCGAAGGTGTCGGTTGGAGCGGCCATGTAAAGCCTCCAATTCAGTCCATAGAATCGTGAGGATTCTCGCCACACAAATCTTCAGTCCAATTACTTGCAACAGTCTCCCGACCACCACCTCTGCTAAGCAAATGGTGCAACTTGACCAAGGCCGAACCCGGTGGACAAAGTGAACCATGACCGATGATACCCATCTCTTGTTGTTCACGGCCCTTGGCGTAGACATTCATGTTCATCGGGCCGTGGATTGTTTGCGCCACTACTACCACTACACCATCATTGGCGCAATGATCCTCTAGCATCAATCGTAATTTGGTATTCTCAGGAGAATCATCTTGAGGGTCAGATATTGGAAGGTGACCTAATCCTGTTCCATGCAAAACAATAGCATCGAAATCATCCTTGATTGCTAACATTACCAGATTTGGATCTAAGTGAGGGTCTGCGATAAATTGTGCAATTCGAGCATCTTCATCAAACATCATCGGTGAAATTGCCTCGACCCTTGCATCCGCTGGCTCATGCTCTGCCATCTCGATGCTTGGGCCGGTTCCATCGTTGTTTATCCAAGCCAGAGGACCCTGGTTGATTGCCTTGAAAGCGTCTCTTC
>WTHI01000140.1:1396-3544 GCA_011523185.1 Methanobacteriota archaeon | reverse complement strand
CCAGCCCAGCCATAGCCCATTGCTGCGGCGCTGAGATGCAAGGTATCCGTACCGTGTGTAATCACTACTCCAACAGCGCCTTCTGCGAATGCTTCCTCAGTCGCTTTCAGCATTCGATTCCAATGTCTCGGCCTGATATCATCAGACCACATATTACCGAGTTTTACAACCCTTAGACGAGCCACGGATTTTAGTTCTGGAATAGACTTCAATAATTCATCTGGCTCGAATCGAGCGGTTACTGCACCTGTTGCATAGTCGACCTTTGCAGCAATAGTTCCGCCAGTGTGAATTAGATGCACTAATGGAAGATTCTCATCCTGTTGAATAGGGGTTGGTGCTTCTTCCTCTGATATCTCAACTTCATCGAGAATTTCTACCGATTCGACGTAAGACTCTGGGTAACTTACATTGTAGCCATTGGTCAATTTTAGAGTAATTAATTTCGGGCCGGCTGCAGGTAATGCAAGGCCCTCATGTTCGACCACTCCAGACCAAGTCTTGACGGCCACTTTGACCGGCGTTCCCGCTTCCGGCCATTCTCCCATGGATCCTCAGGAGGCGATTCACTCCATCAATGCGACGCACCCAAATGCACCTGCTGATGGGTGCGGCGACAATTCTTTCACACGCCAAGCACAGGAGTTGTTGTGTCTGAGCCGTTGATACATCCCGACATCGCCAAGGCTCACACCTTACCATCGAGATTCTACACCGATCAGGACACATTCCGTAATCTGATAAGTGGAATGCAAAAATGTTGGTATTTCGGAGCTCATTCCAGTCAGTTTGCCGAGCATAATGTGATTCCTCTGACCGACATTGAAACAATGCTCGGTGAAGCCCTAATGCTAACCAATTCGGATAGGGTCAGATGTCTTTCTAATGTCTGCACACATAGAGGAATGCTAGTAGCAACCGAACCCTGCAAAAGCAACACTCTGCAATGTCGCTATCATGGTCGAACTTTCGGTATTGATGGTTGCTTCAAGAATATGCCAGAGTTCCAAGATGTCGAAGATTTTCCAACTCCTTCAGACGACTTGGCTAACTTTCCAGTAACCGATTGGAAGGGGTTGCAATTAGTTGGAGGCGATTTGTATCTCGAGGAGGCGATTAGAGAATTGGAGTCTCGATTAGGATGGCTTGATGTGGATTCATTCCAACACGATCCAAGCAGATACCGCTCGTATGAAATCAAAGCTAATTGGGCACTTTATGTTGACAATTATCTCGAAGGATTCCACATTCCATTTGTTCACGGTGATCTACATGATGTGTTGGATAACGACGAATATAGAACCGAATTATTCGAGGGCGGAGTCTTACAAATTGGAATCGCCAAAGAAGGAGAACCTCACTTTGAACCACCAAAGAATTCTTTCGAACACGGTGAGAAAGTAGCGGCATACTACTACTGGTTCTATCCAGGATTAATGCTCAATTTCTACCCCTGGGGATTGTCAGTCAATCAAGTAATTCCACTCTCTGTCGACAGGACTCGTATTGTCTACCATGGCTATGTTGGAAATCCCGAAATGCTTGGCAAGGGAGCTGGTGGCGATTTAGATAAGGTGGAAATTGAAGACCAGGAAATTGTCGAGGCAACTCAACGTGGTGTTTCATCTAAATCGTACGATAGAGGAAGATACTCCACAAAAATGGAAACTGGAGTGCATCATTTCCACCGAATTTTGACATTGAACGGATAACTGAACCTTCATAGTCCGAGCAATGATGTCGACAATAACCGAGTATACTCGGACAGGAGAAATGAATTATGGACGCGAAGACAATTTTACACCCGAAAAATATGTTGATTGCTGTAGGTGCTCTAATGTTGCTAATGTCAGCAACTGGAGTCATGGATGGAGAAAGTTGGGCCAAATCTGGCTGGGGCGAGGAAAATGTCGCTGAACACGATGCAGAGTACGAAGAGATGTGGGCCTTGCACATGATGCCTCTTGCCGCAATGGCAATTGCAACCGGAATGCTTGTTCGAGGAAAGGCGCTAGCTCAGATGGCGATGGCATCCAGCGCCTCGATTATTGTATTCATAATGGGCGGAATGATGTACCTTACTAGCGATAGTGGATATGGCTCCGACCAGGGTGCTTTCATCGCAATTCCACTAGTAATGACTTTACT
>WTHI01000140.1:0-1296 GCA_011523185.1 Methanobacteriota archaeon | reverse complement strand
ATGGATCAAAAGAAAATATTCAATCCTAAAATTTGGCTAACGCTATTCGCAGCCGCTCACACATTCATGTTCGCCATATGGGCACTGATGGCTGGCTTCGCTAGTGATTCAGAGATAGTCGAGTGGTTAATTGAAGATGGACTTCCTACTGACCAAATTGTCGTAGATGAAATGAGATCTGCTATGTACTTCTTGGGAGTAATGGCGATCAGTATAGTACCTCCATTTATTGCAACTGCATTCCTATTAGAAGGTAGACCACAGGCAATTATGACACTTGTTTGTGGTGGAACAATGGCAATGATGTGGTTACTTGCTATGTATGGTGATGTAGCTGTCGAAGGTGGCGAGTTAACAGCTGACAATCTCTTTGGTGCAGTATTCGCTGGAGGAATACTTTACTCCGGATATTTACATTTAGACGGAGAAGAGAGTAACTCTGAGTGATATGGAAAAGACTGTACTGACCTTGAAGGTCTGTGGTTGGTCTAGCATCGCAATGGGCATGGTCTTCTTCCTCATACCTGAGTGGTATGCAGAATTAGAGGGTGCAAACACAGAGAATATTGCTTGGCTCAGAAACCTAGGCGCTGCCTTGGTTGCTGTTAACGGAGTTGGAGCACTATTAGCAGCCAGAGATCCACTTGCAGAGAGAAATCTGTATGATGTTGTATTACTGGCTTCAGTTCTCGAGACTATTGCTCTCGGATGGTCAACAGCAACTTGGGAATTCTCTGCAACTGAGGAGATTTTCATTACTGGACCATTGGTGGTTGCAGCATTGGTAAGCATTGCTTTGGTTGCTTTTAGACCCAAGCAAAATGAAGATTAATTTCAACGTCGGTTGAATTTGGCTTTGTTATTTCGCTTGTCTTTGTAAGTGACTTTTTTCTTGCTCTTTCGCTTATTTCGGTGGCGATAGCTTTTCTTTTTGTGACGAGCATCGCCCTTCTTATCGTCTGATTTTTGAGACTTGTAGCCGTTACTCTTCCTGTATCTTCGTGAGCGTTTATTGTTCCTAGATTTTCTTCGACCTCTAGGTTTCTTGTCATCATCATCGTATTTCAGAGGAGGAGCTTCAACGAACTCTCTACCTTCGAGCCTATCGAGATTAGGATCTACAAATCTGCATTTGATTCCAACCTCATGTTGAATCCTCTTGTATTTTCGAATTTGTGATTTCAAAACTAAACAAACTACAGTTCCTGTTGAACCCGCTCTAGCAGTTCTACCGCTTCGGTGCTTGTACACCTTACCATCGTCGGGTGGATCGAAATGTATGACACAACTAACATC
>WTHI01000127.1:0-6835 GCA_011523185.1 Methanobacteriota archaeon | reverse complement strand
AATCTACATTTAGTTGAGTACCATATAGTCCCACGATTAGGTCGATGGCTGACAAAGACCCACCTGGGTGTCCTGCGCCTGCTTTGTGTATCATGTCAACTATTGACCTCCGGCAAATTTTAGCCACATTCTCTAAACTTTGAACAGATACTTCAGTTCCTTTCACAGGTGTTGCTAATCAAAAGGGCCTTTGATGATTTCCAGCCTCAAGTTTTCATCAAATTATAGATGGATTGAATATGGTCGAATTATTGGAGGGTTTTGTGAATAGGCCTATGCTTGAGACCACAGCGCCTCTAGGCGGGCACGAAGATTGGCAAAGTAATCTAAAATCAATGCCAATTCCGACTTCTGTATCATCCAATTCAGTACTAACTGAGGCTCTAGAATCATTAATTCAAAATGGTAGGATTAACAGAAATCAAGCCCTTGAAATATACCAGTTAGAGGATCTTAATGCCATTTTTTCATTAGCTAATATGGTGAAACAATCTCGATTTGATAATCAAATATTTTTCAATCAAAATCTTCACGTAAACACGACAAACATTTGCGTTTTGGCCTGCAGATTTTGTGCATTCAGAAAGGGTCCAAGACATTCTGAAGCCTATGAGTTGAGTGTTGATGAATATTTACATCGAATTGAACCTTATTCTAACAATATAGATGAGGTCCATTCAGTAGGTGGATTACACCCTACTTGGACAATCGATCATTATCAAACATTGTACAGTAGTGCCAAAAAGAAATTCCCACATATTCACATCAAATCTCTTACAGCAGTGGAGATTAAACACTTAGCGAAGAGGTCTAATTTATCTGTACACGAAACCCTCCAGAAACTACAATCCTCAGGTTTAGATTCTATACCAGGTGGTGGAGCTGAAATTCTCGTCGACAAGATTCGAGATAGAATTTGCCGAGGGAAAGAAACCAGTAGTGAATACCTAGAAATACACAGGGAAGCTCATAAATTAGGAATCCCAACTAATTGTACGATGCTTTTTGGCACAATAGAATCGATAGAAGACAGAATCACTCATCTAGAATTACTCAGGGAACTGCAGGATGAAACTAATGGATTCCAATGTTTTGTCCCTTATCCATTTTTACCGGATTATACTAGGCTACCCGAAGCCCAATTGGCGACTTCGAATGAGATCTTACGAACAATTGCCATTTCCCGTTTGATGTTAGATAACATACCACACATCAAGGCCTATCGAATGAATATTGGTGATAACGTGGCACAGATGGCATTGGTGTCTGGCGCAGATGATATTGATGGCACTGTAGGTCACGAGGAAATTATGCATTCGGCGGGAAGTACTACTCCTTTGGATTCCCAAGTAGATGATTTAGTGAATCTAATTGAGGACACAAACCAATTGTCCATAAGAAGAAATTCAATATATTCCAAATTTGAAATTATTCGACCGCAAAAACATGAAATTAACAGTTTACCTCTGCTCAATTAGATGTGTATAATATGTCGTGGACAAGCGTCGTTGGTCGGGTTGCCTTCACTAATTGCGATCCATTGTTTCATGGTCTAGATGAACGTTGGTCTGTATTATCCGCACCACCCGCGTGGCTAACAGGCCATGTTCTTCGTAAGGATTGTCTAACGGCGCCAATACCTACAGCGGATTTTGCAAAGCATTCAGATCAACTAATGTTACTTCCCGACCTTGGAATTGTTGCAATGGGCGCCGTAGGTTCGGTAATTCTCTTCGGTTCTAGAGATATAGATCAGATGCGTGATATTGCATTACCATCTGATTCTTCAACCTCTAAGGTACTACTCCGCTGGTTGCTTAAACATCGTGGTTTAGACCCTAAATGTGTAGAAACTGGACCGGATCTGAATTCTATGTTGGATCTATGTGATGGGGCGCTTTTGATTGGAGATAGAGCATTAGCCGCAGCATCCCAATATCCCGAATTGGTATCGTTAGATTTGGGTGGGGAATGGACAAAGGTAACTGGCTTACCTATGGTCTTCGGGGTATTTGCCTGTAGAAAAGATGCGCCTCTAGTACAAATTACCGAAATACACAATGAATTAATTCAAAATTATCAAGCCTTCAATACCGATTCTAATTGGAAGAACGAAGTAATAGAAAGTTCATCCCAACAAACGGGTATTGACAAAAATAGGATGGAATACTATTTTGACAATGAAGTGAGAAATACACTGGATGCTAATTCGACAGAGGGTTTACTACTGTTCTTGAAAGAAGTATGCAAATTGGACGAAGAACCCGTTTGGGCTAAACTTGAGTGATTATTCAGAATAATCCAAGCGTTTACTTGCCACCCATTCCAGTAAGTCAAGTGCAACTTCACACGATTCTGCTATCACTACTTCATCATCATCAACGAATCTTTCTAGAACCTCTAATGCGGTCCTATCGCCAATAGCTCCCAATGCTTCAGCAGCTTCATGCCGGACCATTACATCTTCTTCTGCATCTTCTAATCTCTCAATTAAGTGAGGTACAGCATGCGGGTCTTGCATTTGTCCCATAACATAGGCTATTTCGTGTTTCAATAAAGCGGACTTTGACTCATAGGCTGCTGCTAATGCGTCGACTGAATCCTTGCCACCAATGTTGCGCAATGCGAACAATGCCCTCATCCTTTGGAACATCTTTTCGTCCTCATTACATAGGACCGTTCGCAAATCAGCAACACTACGTTCACTGCTAGGTGGTGCTGGATCAACCGAATCAAACTCTGACCTCTCAGGTATGTCTTCAGTCATTTTGATTCACCCCGATAAATTCAATCGAATCAGTATCTAATTCGCCATCAACTAGGCCGATTTTTTGCCCTTCCTTCAAAAATAATCGAACCGCAGCCCTGCCTTCTGGGCCATAATCGAGCGTACGTGAATTTACGTACATCTGTACAAACTCTTTGTTTGTCTCATCATCAATCCCTCTTCCCCAGAGTTTAGCAAATTCTAGAGCGGTATCAGGGTCATTTAGTGAATGCTCTATGGATTTCTTAACATCGCTAGCCAATGAATTACAGAGCTCTTCGCCTAAGTCACGGCGAACCACATTTCCTCCCAAAGGTAATGGTAAACCGGTCTTTTCGTTCCACCATACACCTAGGTCTTGGATTAGGTATACTCCTTCATCTTTCCATGTTAGTTGTCCTTCATGGATAATTAACCCAACATCATATTTTCCTTCTGCGACCGATGGTAAAATTTCGTCGAAGGGGACTACTTCAACATCTACCTCACCCCAGGCTAATCTCAATGCCAGATAGGCAGAGGTATCTAACCCTGGAACGGCAATGGTGCGTGATTTCGCCTCTTGTGAAGTCAGCTGCTCGTTACCAATCAACATAGGGCCATACCCTTCGCCCATTGATGCACCACAATTCATTAGTGCATAATTTTCTATAATTTTAGGGAACGAATGTATGCTCACTGCAGAAATCTCGTATTCGGAGTTTAAGGCTTTTTCATTCAGCGTTTGAATATCTAACAATACATGCTCGTAATGGCGGCCTGGTGTTTCCATTGCTCCAGTAGTGAGTGCATGAAACATGAATGCGTCATCGGGATCGGGGGAATGCCCTATTCGGATGTGGATATCTTCCAATTCCATGACTAACGGCATCTCCCTCTAGTAAAAAATCAATTGTATTCCGCAATCAGATTCTAAGTAAGTATCAAGAAGCAATTACTGTTCCAATAGATCATGCCAGACCCATCCAAACTATCAACAGCCTCTGGTCAATTAGGTCCGGTGTGTGCAGTAACTGGTAAAGCCCTCACATTCGGAGAGGCTATCGTATTGGATGGAGAATATTTGTGTATAGAGGCTTATGTTGAAAAAACGGGAGCCGCCCCGTCTACAGATGGAAAAGAAGTTCAGGATTTGAACCTGGATTGACACCATCTTTGCGTTGAGTTCATCAGCCGCCTTCGATTTCGAATTATTATGTCCGGAGGATGGAGTCGCTTTGCGCTTCGCTTCTCGCGGTATTATGCAAGTTTATCCGTCGATGATCTCTGGACTCCACCTCGGTTGAGAAATAGGGAATGGATGTTCATCCAATGGGGTGATAAACCAGTTGACCGCCATCGTGGCTTTACCTCTGAGGATACATTATTATCATATTTACAGCAAAGAGGGCCTCATTCATCCTTTCACAGTACAGCCTACTATCGTAAACCGATGGAGAGAAAAATGCTAGATAAAGGATGGTTAGGCGCTGACCTAATTTTCGATCTAGATGGCGACCATTTGCCGGGTGTGTCTGACGCGGACTTCCCATCCATGATTGCATTAATTCAAGAACAAGCCTGGAGTTTATGGAATGATTTCTTGGAGCCGGAATTCGATATGAAAAGGGAATTTGCTCAATTTACATTTTCTGGACACAGAGGGTTCCATATACATGTTAGAGATCCAAATTTGATGGGTTTAGATTCAAACGCAAGAAGAGAGATTGTATCCTATATTCGCGGTGAAGGTTTGGAAGTAAATACAGTACTAACTGGGCCTAACAGTGGTTGGAGAGATAGAATTGAGATTGGAACTCAAAGTGTTTTAGATAAACTAAGAATTATTGGTGAAAAGTCAACAGGTTACCGACAAATTTTAGATGAATTTCATCAATTATTGAATAGAAAAAATACTACTGTTTCGGGGCGGGGAACAAGCAAAAATCGCATTATTTCTCTGGCAGAGTCTGTATTGTCCGATGAAAGAATTGACAGATTGAAGGCAGATCACAATTTAGCAGTCTTTGGTAAGGAAACTGGGATGTTTTGGGAGTTGGTTAAACTTGACAAATCTGTTGTCCTAGGTACAGCCGGGGAAACCGATGAAAACGTCACCGTAGATATCAAACGGGTTATCCGTCATTTAGGAAGTCTTCACGGAAAATGTGGTTTGCGCGTCACAGAAGTTCCCTTTGAGAGGTTAGATCCTGATGGCTCAAATCCATTCAATCCACTTGTAGAAGCAGTGGCGTTTTCAGGCTCCGAACGGTCTAAGATTCAATTGGTCCAAGATGACGTGACTGCTAGTTTGCAAGGCACAGAAATTTCTGGCTCCACAGGGGACATATTCGAGGTTAGCGAGGCTATGTCTGTGTTCTTGAGTCTCAAAGGTTGGGCTGAAAGAGTGGGTCCATGAGTAAGCGATTCTATACTCTAAGTCACAGAATGTTGAATAGTGGGTTCATTAGACATCGACCCGCTGGGGTGTACGCTTGTCTGATGAAGAGGAGAAAACGGTGGATGATTTACCACTTCCACCTCCACCTCCAGGTCTTACTATGCCGCAACCTCATCCAAGCGAATTAGATACCCAATCCTCTGAAGCACCTCCTATGCCTAGCCCGCCTCCGCCTCCTGGTATTGACGTGGCAAATGAATCATCCACGACCACGATAGAACATGAATCAGATTCGGACGAGGATTTTAATTCGGCTTGGGCTAAACGCAAACAAGAAAACCCAGCCCTTTCCACTGATAAAAGAGATCAGATGTATGGGCATATTGACAGAATTGCAACTGGTGAAGTTGGTACTCTATTGGACCGATTTTCAGATAGGTTCGGCTCTGAATTAGACAGAGAAATTATCGTTCTACGGAAGAAACAACAAGCTGAAATGCGTAATATCAAACCCACCGTCGAACTTATCTCTGCCCCAGAAACAGAATTTGAGGGAGAAGAACTAGAAGAGGAATCCGAACCAGTAACGGAGGAAATTGAGGGGTCAGACCAATTCAATGAATTCTTCTCGGTTGTAAATGACTTGTTAGGTAGTATGCCGGATGATTTCGTTAACAACTTCATAGAGTCTGATGATTTTACTTTGTTCCAATCAGTAGGTAATGATCCGACACAGGCCGATGAAGAGGTCCGGAAGGATTTCTTCTTGATGATAAATCGAGTTCTTGGTGATTTACCCGACGACAAGATAAATGAATTTGTCCAATCCCCTGGGTTTACAATCTTCCAATCAATGGGTGAAATTTACAGTTCGTGACCGAATATTATGAGGGAAAAATATGGGATTATTAGAAAAAGCCAGCAACATAGAGGCTGAAGCAGAACCTCCAGAAACTAAGGTTGTAAAACCAAAGAAAGAGGCTGTGAAAGAACCGCCCGCAAAGAAGCCAAAAAAGGCAGCAAAAAAACCCAAGAAAGTTAAGCCTCCTAAGGAAAAGAAACCTAGAGCTCCAAGGGTCAAGAAAGAACTGCCTGAAGGTTTCGAACTCGCGACAAAAAGCCAGAAATTTATACGAAGACTTCTCGATTTCGCAGTAAATTATGGCTGGTCTGTACCGCTAATCGCTCTTTCAGCTTGGGGTGCGTTTTTCAATCCCACAATATTTGTACTGCTAGGTTTAGGTCTCATAGTGTTCAATCTTTGGTTTATGCCCAATTACGCCGGTAAACGTACCGTAGGTAATTGGATTAGTCGTACTCAATACATTAATTCAAGAGGAGAATCTCCATTCTCGATTTATATTGCCGTCAAAGGAATGACTACTATTTTTGTCTTATATGGTGTATTCGTTCTATTCGTAGTAATGGCTGAAGGTTCCTTTGGTAAGTCAACGGGCGCTCAGATTTTCAACGCTCTTGGTTTCCTTTGTCTTATACCACCATTAGTAGATTACATCATGTACCGTGTCAGAGGTGATTTAGGTCTATGGGATACCCTCTTTGGTGGCGTTTGGTTAGTCAGAACAACCAAGTCCAAAGAGGCTAAGGGATGGCTAAAGCGTCTAGAGAGCGTTAGTGATTGGACAGCATCCAAGGGTTTCTTAGATGAACAAGAAACCTCAGAATAA
>WTHI01000098.1:4299-6915 GCA_011523185.1 Methanobacteriota archaeon | reverse complement strand
AAGGTCAAGGCCAAGGTCAAGGCCAAGGTCAAGGCCAAGGTCAAGGCCAAGGTCAGGGCCAAGGTCAGAATGGCCAAGGCCAAGGTCAAAGCGGCCAAGGTCAAGGCCAAGGCGGCCAACAGGGCCAAGGTCAGAACCAAGGTTCCCAATCCGGTCAGGACGGTCAGCAGGGCAGCGGTCAGCAAGGTGGAGAACAATCCAACCAGCAAGACAACGGCCAAGGCCAGCAGCAAGGTGGAGAACAGAGTGGACAACAGGGAGACCAAGAGTCCCAGGACCAGAATGGTAACAACCAGAATGGTCAGAACCAGCAGCAGCAAGGCCAGACCCAAGACAACAGTCAGGGTCAGCAGGGTCAGCAGTCCGACCAGCAGCAAAGTCAGCAGCTCGACAACCAAGACCAGAACGGCGAGAACGACAACGATGGCGATGGTATTCCAGACGATTTGGATTTTGATGACGACAATGACGGAATCCCCGATAATGTGGATGAATTCCCAGAGGATCACGACAACGATGGCATCAATGACGCTGAGGATGATGACGACGACGGCGACGGTATAGACGACCGCGAGGAAGTCAATGACGGCGACCCTAACTCGGATATCTACGATCACGACAATGATGGAGTACGCGATAACATCGATTTCGACATCGACAACGACGGCATCGACAACTGGAACGACGTTGGACCAAACGGAGAAGATTACCGTAGGGACCACGACAACGACGGACTAGATGACGGAGTTGACCCAGACGACGATAACGACGAAATCCTTGATGTCGACGAAATCGACGGTGCAATCGGTCTCTGGAGATACGACCACGATAACGATGGTCTAACCGACAGAGTAGATACAGATGACGACAACGACGGACTTTCCGACTGGTTCGAGCAGAACGATGGCAACCCATTGACTGGTCAATTCGACCACGACAATGACGGTATTGAAGACCATCTTGATGACGACGATGACGCCGATGGAATCCTCGACGAGGATGAAAGCGACGGCAGCCTACTGTGATACAGTAACGTTGGTCGATTACTGCTCAGGCCCGCGGTCCGTTGATTCGCGGTGACAGGTTCCTCGGGGGCGCTTCAGTCCCCGAGCGAACCGCCCCTCTTTCCAACCTCAGAAGTCGAATAGGGTCGGCTGATTATCCGATTTCAGATGATTAGCGGAAGCTAGCCTGTCTAAGGCCCGCTGTAGTCTTCCATCTGAGAATCCACACTCGCCTTGAAGGAAGTCTCGCAAATCCTGCTCTACCGCTCGCGTAGCTTTTGGTATTGGATCTGGATGCACGGGATGGTTTAGGAAAAGACCACGAATGGTCTCGATATTTTCTGGCATCTCAAATTCCTTTACCTCAGAAACTGCTTCCATCGTGCCATGCTCTTTGATTAGTTTCAAACCAGTTTTTGGACCGATTCCCTTGATTCCAGGATGGAAATCAGTTCCAATCATTATCGCAAGGTCCACCAATTGTTCTCTAGTAATTTCGTGAGTGTCCAGTAACTCTTGCAAGACTACTTTCTCAGCCGTCAACAATCGACCGAATTTCTTGCGTCCATGGCTGGTTAGATTTCGAATCATTACCGGCGAGCCGTAAAGAAGAGTGTCCCAATCTTGGCTTGCCACAGCGGCAACCTCTCCGTTTGCACAGCGAACAGCACCAGCACCTTCTGCTTCCATTGGTGCTTCTATCCAAACTAGACCTAGGCAATCGAATAGTCGCTTAGTTTCAGCAACCATATCTCGTGTGTATTCTGCAGTTTGTGGGCCGAGTTTCTTTGCAAGAGTCATATCTCCAGCCTCAACCGCTGCTTCCCACTTCTCAACAGCCTCAACTTTGCGCTCTTTTCTTCCAGCGAGAGTATCCATCTTCAGATCATGCGGGCGACCATCAAAGAAGAACACAGGTTCGATTCCATTCTCAAGCATCCAAGTCGCCCGGTCAAGAAAACCCATCAAATGGGCAACAGGCCTTCCATCGAAAGATAGTGGCTTTCCATCTTGACCGACTAGACTAGTGATGAATTGGTAGGCGTTAAGGAAAACGTCGATGGCTACACGCTGCCCGGACATTTCGCTCAATTCGAGGGGATGTGCGGTGGCTAAGTCTCTCAAATTACAGCCCAGATTCACTCCCCCCCGTCGATGCTTAGCCTATCCTGTCCGTCGAGGCATTTAGGGTTGAAGTCGGGGGCGAGAAGGACGGAGGAAGCAAGTTGAGCGGGCTGACACTTGTTGGAAGCGGCTGGCATCCAGCATTATTCCGTTCAGAGGCTGAAGCATTAGTAGGTCCTGTTGGTTTTGTTCATCCCAGAGTTGTAGTAACTACTTCGACAGATGAGATAGCCCTCAATCGACTAACTAGGTCTGCATTAGTCGACGAAGTACTCTGCAATGCTGAGCATAGTGAAGTTGTAGAACCAGAGAATATTATCCAACGAATTGTAGATTGGGCGAAAGCGAATCTTCCAGAAGGCAGTTTTGCAGTCCGAGTCAATGTAATCGGTTCATCATTAGCAGGTTTTTCCCGTTCAGAAATTGCACAGAATGTAGGGGCTGGAGTCTTTGGAGAATCACATCCGGTAGATTTGGAGAATCCCGA
>WTHI01000098.1:1220-4199 GCA_011523185.1 Methanobacteriota archaeon | reverse complement strand
GACCCATTCTGTGGAACTGGTGGAATCGCAATAGAAGCAATGTTAGCAGGACTGAATGTACTTGCAAGCGACCTCGACCCAAAGATGGTGAAAGGCACAGAAGAGAATTTGGAATGGGTATCCGATGACCTCTGTAGCGGTTATTCGGCAACATGGGACGTGCAAGAATCCGGTGTAGGGCTCACTCCAGACGTATGGGGTAAAATTAGTGGGGCGATTTTTGCTTTTGACCCTCCATATGGACGGAATGCTTGGAAATCGGATGATGGATACCAACTATTCCTCAAGGCCTGTTCAGCTGCTAGAACCATTGACCATTCAGGCTCTCTATGCACTCTTCTTCCTACAGACCCTGCGATTTTGAAAGATAATTCAGAAGAACCAATTGACTATCTCGTGATGGGTAAACCTTGGTCAAAGGTGGCTGATGAAATGCTTGATCGTGGCTGGAAAGTTGTACTGATGGCTCCGGTCAAAGTTCACCGCTCATTGGCGCGTCTGCTCGTCGTCGCTCACCCGTCGCATTGAAGAAAGGCCGACGCTCGCCTCAGAGCACGGGCGATTGGTGTAGTCTGGATATCATCTGGCGCTTCGGACGCTAGGACATGGGTTCGAATCCTGTATCGCCCACCACTAACATACCATTGATGGAGTGGAATTCGGATTATTCCCTCAAACACTCATTCATATCTACAAGCACACTCAATCCGTCATGGAAAAGAGAATGCTTCTAGCATCATTTGCATTCGTATTCCTGTTTGGTGCAATGATAGGGAGTGCCTCAATAGGGACAAAATTTGTCGCACTCGCATCCAATGAGGAGACAAATTTCTCCATTTCGGTTGATTCTGCTTCAGGTACGAATTACTACACCTTAGTCGAGATAGACGAGGGTGATAACAATGAGGAGAAACAAATTACACACATCAATCATAATTTCACATTTTCAAGCCTAAACGGCAAATCCGTAACTTGGGATTTCGGAGATGGATACCTAGCTTTAGGAGAAACGGTGTCACATGAATATCAATTTCCCGGTGTGTATGTTGTTACTGCGACTTCGATTGCGTCTGACAGGATTCAGACTCAAGTTATCACAATTACAGTCCATTTAACTGGAGTTGCCGAAGTTGATAACATGGAATGTGAATGCGCTCCAACCGCCAAAGATACAGTCATTGACCTGGTCCCGCCAAATGGGAATTCGAATATTCAAGGATATCTTGTGGTGGAACACGATGGGAGCAGCGAATCATGCTCGCTTAGGAATCCACTCCAAGAATGTCATCTACGAGTAATAGTCCAGAGGACTGAGGAAGGAAATGTCGTCTCTGAGGAAATCATTTTTGACGATACTTTCAGAAGCAATGAACAGGTAGTTGATTTCAACATAGACCAACTAAATATACAGCCCGGACAAGGAATCCAAATCCGTTTAGAGACTGATCAACTAAGGGATTGGCATAAACCAAGCGTTGAATGGGACATATCTATTTTCTGATGATCAACCAAGATAACTGACAATCTGAACTGTAATCATAATTGCAGCTACTACGAGAAACATTGGTCGAAGTAGTGCGTAACCATACTTCAGAACATAACCCGGTGCAAGATAACCTCCAATCATGTTCGCTAATGCAAACGGAATCGCAACTTCGTAATTTACTGATGCCGCTATTGCGAATATTGCATACGAACCGATATTCCCTCCGAAATTCAGAATTCTGGCTGTTGCAGCGGCCCTGTCCATACCAAATCCAGCGCCTTTGATGTATCCGGCCATCAGCATGCTTCCAGTCCCAGGCCCAAGAAAACCTTCGTAGAATCCTATTCCAGTTCCCATCCCAACAGTTACCGGAATCACTCTTTCTTCCTTGAGATCTTCTTCCTTGCCAAATTTAGGATTGAATAATACATAGAAGAATAAAGCAATCAGTACAACGATTACAATCGGCAATAATACATCTGGTTTTACCAGTAATACGGCGTATGTGCCAATCATGGAAAAAATAATCATGATTATCCAGCCAATAAAGGCGGCTTTTCTTGGTACGATATCGCTTTCTAGATATTTTACACTCGCAATAGCAGCGGCAGCAGTTGATGCGAATTTGTTTGTTCCAAGTGCAACATGTGGGGGTAGACCAGCCCACAAAACTGCAGGTAATCGAAGTAAGCCTCCTCCGCCAACAGCACTATCTACAAATCCGGCGAATACTCCAACTAACATCAATAGAAGGAATACCTCGTTGTCCACGTAGTTATCCGAAGCCAGCGGACTATGAGATTTACACTACTCAACACTCGATTCTTTTGTAGCTCGTCGATTCTTTATCCAACGGAATAAAATCCTTGAGAATATCATCGAGAAAATTAGGAAAACTAGTGAATACCACCAAGGATTATTCTCGCTGGTAGCAATGAAATAGGTCACAATAAGAATGCCCATCCCGTAGAAGGCTCGAAAGATAGAGTAGGCAATGAATGACTTGACCAGTGGATTTGCAAGAAAGCGTTGCAGCCAATTTTGCTCTGGAGATTGGCTAATCCTCTCGCCTCCAATGACTAATTCTATCTCCACCCACATCGATTTCTCTAATTTGCTTCAAGCCTGCAGAACTCAATTCATTCTCTGAAAATACAGTCCCCTCACCACTTAGTTCGACAGGTGATTGGCAAAGGTGAGCCTTGTCGACAAGACCCTCTACTAGGAATCTCCTCCAAGTGTTTGGTCCCCCTTCTACCAACAATGATTGAATTCCTCTATCGCCAAGATAATCTAGAATTCGAGCAATGGTAATTTCTCCTTCACTAGCAGAAAGAATCGCGCGTTCAACGTGTTCTGCATCAGAATTCGGCAATTCGAAAGGCTCGGCATGAATTAGCAGAGTTGGCGCCTTACCATCATTCAGTAATTTACAGTCTGAAGGGATTCTACCGCTTGGGTCAATGACAACTCGTGTTGGTGCATTTCGTGGA
>WTHI01000098.1:0-1120 GCA_011523185.1 Methanobacteriota archaeon | reverse complement strand
ACTCCCGCCCAAAGTAGAGCTTCTGTACATGGAGGTGTTCTTCCAAAGTGATTACACGGCTCCAATGTAACATAGGCTGTAGAGCCTTGAGTGGCCACTCCTTTCGCCTCCGCGTCTGCAATTGCCATCTGTTCAGCATGTAGGCCACCTATGTGGTCGTGCCAACCCTCGGCGATGATTTTTCCATCCTTTACTAGGACACAACCAACTAACGGATTCGGCATTACTCGATGCCTTCCACGTTCAGCGATTTCAATCGCTCGCCGCATGAATTGTGCCTCATCGTCCATGCTGCTCAGACCTCGCGAATACCCCATTACACTTGACTTCTACATTCGCGAGGATTCAAGTTCAGTTCTGGCCCTCAGGCAACTATGCCTAGGATAGCCTGCATCCTCAATCCAAAGGCCAGAGACGGAATATCATCGAAAAGCTGGCCTGAATTTGAAACCGCACTAACCGCTGCAGGTTTTGAAATCGACATACACGAAACGCAGCGGGTTGGCCATGCAATGGAGATAGCTTACGACCTACTATCTGACGACCACGATATGATTGTCGCAGTAGGTGGAGATGGTACTGTTCACGAGGTAGCCTCTGGATTACGAGGTAGTAAGAAGAAGATGGGTATCTTGCCGATTGGAAGTGGTAATGATTTCGCCCGCGCCCTAGGAATTCCGCTATTCGATGTTCAAGGCGCGGTAGATTTGCTAGCAAATGGAACCGACCATTCGGTTGGAGCGGTTCGGGCCGAGGGACCAGCCGCAGATGACTTACCACAGTACAAGGTGCCACCACCTCATCCATGTAATGGAGAAGCGAATCGAGAAGGAAATCTAGTTCGTTGGTCATTCTTGGAGGTCGATGGTGGAGTTACTAGTTCTGTCAATCGAATGAAAATTGCGGGCAAGTATAGTTGGATTCGCGGCCAAGCCAAGTATACCGCACTGGGTATTCGTGCGATTCTAGGTTGGAAAACCCAACCAGCATGGATGCGAGTCAATGGCGGCGAAACCCAAACCGTTCCACTTCAGGGATTATTTGTCCTTAGCCAGTGTGAAACCTTTGGTGGCGGGTTCAAAGTAACACCAGGAGCTCATCCAAAGAGAGATCACGCTTC
>WTHI01000030.1:0-6972 GCA_011523185.1 Methanobacteriota archaeon | reverse complement strand
GGGTGGCTCGCCCGCCTCGCTGAGGGACAACGTAATGGCAGCAAGAACAGACATCTGCACCTCCTCCGGTCTTCCATTGGTGGAGAACAAGAGCACTGCATTCCCATGCCCAGAGTGTGGAGAATCCATCGGACGTAGCGAGAGATGTCGAGTTCAGGCAGTAGCCTATGTTTGCCCAAATTGCGGTTTTGAGGGTCCCTGATTCCTCACTAGGTGAATCTACATGGGTCATGTTGTTGTGAAGTACAAGGTCACTATTGACCAGCCAGAAGATGGAAGTCCTGACTACGAAGGTATTGCCAATACCATTTCTTCTATGGAAGAAGTCCAAGCATGCGAGATTAAACCTCTGGCATTCGGTATGATGTTCATTGAAGTTCAAGCCGTTCTCGGAGAAGGAGAAGGCATTGTCGATGGATTCGAATCAAGAGTTAGAGAAATCGACGAAAATGTCGGACAAATCGAAGCTCTAGAAATGGGTCGACTCTGATACAGAGCCCCATATCGCGCCTAATAGTGATCTAATGGCGACCGCATAAATTCACGCATCAATACAGTTGCGTAAGTGCCAGGTGGCAAGGTAAATCTAATTCGTAAATTCGCTCCTTCGGGATGCCACCTGTCAGCATTATCGGGGCCTTTTTCCCAACGTTCGGAAAAAGAATCCTCGGAGAGCAATGTTGCCTCTTCTACGTTGAAATCACGAAATACCACGCTCAAAGGACGCCTTGTTCCATTTGTAGAGAGGTTTGGGATTTTTTTGACTCGCCAGTCTAGATTTTCCAATTCAGTATCTTGAAGTGCCTTGGCCTCAATTTCCCCTGGCACTCCCCCTGCTAAACTTGCATCTTGTCCAGGCAGAGGTCCTGTAACTGCTAGTCGGCCAAGTTTACAATTTCTTTTGCACCTATCTAGATTAGTTTCAGTTACCAAGGCCATCTTTGAAACATCGACTCTACCACTGGCCTGTATCGGCGCAACCAAATCACCTAACTCGGGTTCAAGAAGGTCCAAACCCGCTTCTAATCGGCCTGCCAGAGAGTGATTGAAAGCAAGTGACTGTAGAGAATGTATTGTCAACAATTGTAGCGAAGGCGGTAACGCTCTGAACCCCTTGAGATAATTTTCAGGATTGTCAACTAATGTTTCTAGAATGCTCTTTTCATACCCTAAGTGACTTGGAGCCTGTTCTAGACAAGCTGCTGGGTCTTTGCTATCCAACCACATTTTGCGAAAAGCGCTTACCTCGTCTGACATCCTAGTCCCTGGCATACCGAGATAAAGGTCTACTGCTCTCTCATAATCACCCTCTACAACCGCCCGGCCGACCTTAGGTGTGACTGGCCTTGTTGCCCCAAATCTTTGGGGTCCTATCCAATTTGGAAAGGCATCATCGCCTAGCCTTTGAGCCATGCCTTCTCTAATCTCCAAGACTCTTCTCATCGCTTCTTTGGCATCGAGTGGAGAGCCATCTGCATCACAGCATCCACGCACTGTAATCGTGAAACGATTACCGTCGTGATCACTCATGCCCACCTTCTGGTGAGTGCGGCCAAGAATTTCCAATTCCGTATCTGGGATTTCGACTGATTCCACCTTATGCCTTGGTGCGTCGATAACCAATAATTGGGTAGTTACAGCCCTTTTATCCTTGAGTCCTGAGGAAAAAATTCTCTTTCGACTTATTCCACACGCTCCGGCCAATCTTCGCAGGTAACGATTGGTTTCCCAGTTGTGGAGTGTCGCCCTTACAACTGTAAATCGGCCCTTTTTGTCTAAGGCAGGAGTGCGAGATACTTCCTCTACTCTAAAGTCCTCAATTCGTACCTTTAGTAGCCCACCAATACCAGGACCTTCATGTGCCCAACGGTCTAGACCTAGATACCTCTCAATATCCTCAGCGTTGCCTAAATCAAATGTGGCTTTAGCCAAAATTTCACCGCCCTCAGAAGCTGAGGTCGGCGAACTCCTTCGCTATGTCGGAACATAGATCCTTCACAATCTTGTCCGCCTTGGCTCCTTTCTTGACTCTAACATAGAGTTCTGGTTCGTCAAGGTCAGGGTGCCCGGTGAAGAAATTCGCATACTCGACCTTGTCATTAGCGTTCAGGCGAGACCTGAACAATTGCAGTGTGGAATGGTCCTCGCCAATCAGACGCAATCGGATTTCGGACCCTTCATTCTTGAGTACCTTCACTGGCATGACGAGCGCGCCACCGGACCTTCCCTTTTGAGGCCTTTCATCAGATTGCTGGACCCTAAGGGTCCAATTTACTGCTTGAATTATTTAGCCGTTGGTGATGGGGACGCCAATGGTTGCAGGGCCCGGACTAGAGATTCGGGTTGCCCAGACCTTTGAAAAATCGGCTCCTGCAATAGTTGCAATCAGCATACTGCTAACCATTGTCACAGGTCTAGCTTTGAGCCCAATGCCCGAATTTCAAACAGACCTTGCCGCCTTCGCTCCAGATTCGGATGCAGATGCTGCGATTGACAGAATGGAAGAGGTGATGCCTCCCTCTCCACACCGTATTTATGTCCATATCGAACCAACACAAGAAGGAGCAAATGTATTGGAAATGGGGGCTCTTCAGCAACTTCACTCCGATCTTGAAGCAATAAACTCTCTTTCCATCTCAAATGGGGATTTTATCACCTCTCACATAAATGCGGCTCAAATTCTTCAAGTGGCTCTTGAAGAAAGAGATGAGGAAGGTCGGAATCTATCAGACTTCAATAACTGGGAGGAATTACTCGAAGCGGTTGTTGCAGATGAAGAATGCACAGATGCAATTGGCGATGAAAGAGCAATTGCCACCGCCTCTTTTGCTCGTTCGGTAATGCTTCACTCCGATTTCGATTACGAACCTATTTGCGATTGGCTAGTTAATGGACGTGAGGGGAATCCCACGCCAACAGCATCTAGCACAATGTGGGTCATCGAAATAGATGGCGACTTAGATTCAGATGATAGGCTGGCAAAAGCAGTTCAACTGCGTGATTTGCTAGAAGACAGGTCTCAAGCACAAGGCTCGGCATTGAATTATGGAGTGGTTTCAGATGACTTAGTTACCTATGATATCAACGAATCTACTTTGGATAATCTGCTCTGGCTACTTATCCTTTCTATCCTAGTGGTTGTTCTAGTCCTAGCACTTGCCTTCAGATCAATAATGATGGTGGCTGCTCCGTTGCTTGGATTGACCGCTGCATTGGTTTGGACATACGGCATTAGAGCACTAGCAGGTTCCGAATTTTCAATTCTAGAAGTTGCAGTGGCTCCTGTTGTATTGGGTTTAGGTATCGATTATTCAATTCACTTACAACGTGCCTATGAGAAGGCACGAGAGACGTCGATTAGTCCCGCGCAGGCATGGGTAAGGTCATTTTCTATTCTTAGACTAGCACTTACACTATCTGTGATAACAACCGCATTTGCTTTCCTTGCTAATTTCCTATCTCCTTTACCACCGCTGAAATCCTTTGGATTGACATTGGCCTTAGGTGTTGTATCTGCCTTTGTTGCCAGTACAGTCACTGTGGGTGCCTTACACGTACTGGTTGAGAAAACCACTGGAGTAAGTGCCCGTAGGTCAATGGAATTACCCGGATTTACTACCATTGCCACTGAGTTTCAGAGAAGACATACAGCACTAATTCTACTAGCAGTAGCAGGACTAACTCTTTCCTCGGTTGTAGTTTCTGTCGGGCAGTTAGACACCAAATTCGAGTTGACTGACTTTTTAGGCGAGGAAATGGAGGTAATTGAAGTTAGAAACTCAATGTATGATTCATACGACGTAGAGGCTTTGAAATCGGTTGACATACTTATTGAGCCATCTCCTGGAATGGAAGCACTTACTGGAGAAAGAGACCTGCTTAAGGAATTAAATCGACTCGATGAGGATTTGGCATGGACAACGAATGTTGTAACCCCAGAGGGCACATCTAGACCCTCTTATGATGGGCTGTACCCCATTTTAAGAGATGCAATAGAGGCCGATGAAAACTTTGGAGAGATGTATAACTTAGGTGTCTTCGACGGTGCGGTTGATGTAACAGGAGAATTTTCTGAAGGTGATTTGGCTTCTGCCGTAGGATACCTATTAGCAAACGAAACAATTGGCGAACCAATTCGTGGCCAAACATGGGGAGAAAGAACAGCCAATTATGTTGCATTAACCGATGATGGTAATGCCCTTAGGTATCTCAGGATGCGAGTAGATGTTACGGCTGGAAATAGCGAGGAATCTTCTGGATTGGCTAATCAATTCGAGGAGTTTGAAATTAGATTAGAAGATGCTACAGGAGCTAGAGTTCATCTGAGTGGAGACCTGATTCTTGTCCACAATGTCTTATCCGGTCTAGTTATTTCTCAAGTTGAGTCTACTGCTTTCAGCCTAGCAGTTTCCCTATTCGTATTAGTGGCCCTGACCCGAAGGTTTGGCCCTTCGATGGTGGTAATTCTGCCTGTTGGTTTAGCCGGAACATGGGTTGTTGGAGCAATGGCTGTTTTGGGAATCAATTGGAACGTATTGACCGTGATGATTACCGCTTTAACAATCGGTCTAGGTATTGATTATTCCATACATGTTTGGCGAAAATTTGAGGCGAATAGAGAATCCGGAATGGGGACTTGGGCATCGATGAGAGACATGTATGCTACAACGGGTTCAGCCTTGATTATGTCAGCAGGCACTACCATTTGTGGGTTCATGGTGCTAATTCTATCTCCGGTACCTGTCATCAAGGACTTCGGGCTAGTGAGTTCGATTTCAGTCGCCTTTTCACTAATTCTAGCATTAATGGTTCTCCCTGGGCTTCTAGCCGCAGAAGTTCGAAGGTCAAATCTAGATTAAGTTACATTCATTCTGCGGCTTTGTCAATGGCTGAGGAAACCCTTTGCATATCCAAACCTTGTTCTCTTGCAACAAGTGCTAGAGCCATCCAAAGGGTAACAGGGCCTAATGCTCGTCGTTTTCTTTGAGCCCGTCTAACTACCTCATTATTTGCTAAACCAGATTGTGATGCGATTAATTCGATTAGAGTAGGGATGCTACCCTCCGCACGATCAATTGGTATAGGCGAATTAGGAGGTTCTGAGAGAGGATTTTGATTCGACTTACTTACCTTTGGGCGAGAGAAACTTTGTTCATTTTTTGATTCTATTTCTCCCTCCTCTCTAGTACTAACCCTCGGTTGAGAAAAATCCGAGGTAGAACCCTTACTCTCTTCTTTGGATGATGGTTTGTAATTTGGAGGCGATAACATCCTTCGAGTCATTGGCCTCCAGCCTAAACTTGGAATTTCTAATTTGACCCCCTCAACTAGGTGCATAGTCTCCCCCTCCATAGAAATCCAACCCGCGTCTGTAAGTGCCTCCACTACACTTTGAGATTCTTCGGGAGAAAACCACTGCATTTCTAGAGACCATAGGCGAACAACATCCGCTTTGTTGATTTCTTGAGGTTCTAATCCATCAAAAATCGTGAAGAGTATGCGAGAGATATCGGTCTGCTCACTCATGTTCTTCTTTCACACTCCGGCGGTGGTCTCGCTTGAGGCTTGCGCGATTGGGATTTGCCAATTTTGAGAACTTGTAATCATTCGGTTGAATAAGCACCGTGCACTCGCGACCCCCCGAAATGGCACGTGACTACATCGCTCGGGACCCCAAAACTGGACGTCCAATCAATCGAAGACGTGCTGTAAAGCAAGTAGATATCCGTTCGATGTTACCTCCTTCAGGTGTATGGGAACGTATTCCTCGAAGGGACATCGTTCCGCTGGCATCTGGTCAAATACAGATGGTAGAAATACCACGATCAGAAGGAGGGGGTTTGGCTAGGCGTATAGATGGTATTCTAGCACTAAATCGTGTTCTTCCTGCAATGGTGGGCGATGCACATGCTGCATTGTGTGAAGCATTGGATGATGATGAAGGAGTTATCCGTATAGCTGGACTGAAAGCTATGCCTTCATTTGCTATCAAGAAACATGATGACTTATTCGTGTATCTTTCAGATAGATTACTAGAAGAGAATGAGCATGTTAGAAAGGCTGCTAGAGAATGTCTTAGAAAGCTAGCACCGGTTTTTCCCTCAGGTTGCGAAGATATACTAAGACGGGAATTAAGACATGAGACTAAACAACATAGAAACGATGCTTTTGCGACCCTGCAAGATACCTCTCAAAACTGGGTGGAAACAGGTTGTTTACACCTAGATGAGTTGATTCGTGAGGAAGATGTAGATTTACGTCGCAGGGGTGCCAAAATTCTTCGGACAATTACCTCAAAAGGTGGCGCTACAGGCTGGGACCTCATCTCCTGGTCTTTACAGGATGAGGATGCACAGGTTCGACGTTCCGCTTCAGCGTGCCTTCCCACACTCGCAAATGTAGAATCTAGAGTTGCCGCGATATTAGTCGAGGCTTCGATGTTTGACGACGATTCAGGAGTAAGGAAGAACATCATCAGGACTCTGAAAACTCTCGATATGCAGAATCCAAGGGTGGCACAATTGATACAAGATGGAGCTAGAGACAGAGATCCTGCGCTTCGTAAAGCCTGTATCGATCAATTATCAATTATCTTAACAGGGGAAAAATTGAGAGAAGTGGCTGCAGAATTACTTCGTCAAGAAACCCGACCTGAACTCAGAACTAGACTTGAAAGACTCTCCCGAGATGTTGATTGGGAAGGTACGGAAGAGGAGAAAAATCGCTCACTAGCGCCTCTCGACAAAGTTCCGGAGGAGTTCTCAGAGATGCAATTACCTGAAATTGATGGAATAAAGCCGATTACTGAAGATTTAGTACAGAAAGAAGGTGTTTCACCAACAGATAATGCCGCCCCACCACGTAGTGGTGAGGTAGAGTCCATCCGTGAAGGTCATAAAGAAGAGTCAGGTCGGCGGGCCGCGAGGAAACAAGATGAGCGAGACTTTTGACGAGAAACTCGAACAATTCGAG
>WTHI01000095.1:0-7129 GCA_011523185.1 Methanobacteriota archaeon | reverse complement strand
TCATTTGAGGAAGGATGAGCACTAACTACTGCTTGACCGACATCAATTACCCATGGCTCGCCATCGTACCAGAGAATATTGTATTCGCTAAAGTCTGCATGAGCAAGATCACATGTCTGCCAACAAACTGCAAGAATCTCAAGAAGGTCGTCGAAGACTCCCTTCGGATCATCGATAGTTATGTCCTTCAGGCGAGGTGAAGGTTCGCTTTCATCACCGATTAGATCCATCACCAAGACGTTGTTTAGAATCGCTCTGGGTCTTGGAACTCTGATTCCAGCTTTCCGCATTCGACGCAGGTTACGGTATTCCTTGCGAACCCAGATCTTTACCAATTCACGATGACGGCGCTTTAGCCCACCGAATCGTGGGTCGCCATCGATGTATTTTGCAAGACTTTTGAAGACGGCATTTGTAGTATGGAAAATCTTCACTGCAGCCGGCCCTTGGTTTGTGGTCGCATGAAATACGTGAGCCTCCTTACCGCGAGCGATTGGATAATCTACAGTTTCTATCTCACCTGCCTGCATCAATTTGTGCAAAGACATCAGAGTGGAACGATCGAAGACCGCATCGAATACTCGCCTATCGACCCAATCATATTGACCGGATCCAAGAACACCTTGCAATTTGTCTTCGATTTCCTCAAACATTCGCTTGAAGCGTGGCTCCACCATCCAATCATGTTGCTTCGCCGATCTCATTAGAGCGTCTGGATCAACATCTTCCCAGTCGGGATCTGCCATCTTCCTCACCCGAAGAATGAGTCGATATCATCATCGTCATCATCAGCAAAGGTCGAGGTCTTCGGCTCTTCAACAACTTCTTCTTCTGCCGTTTCGACTTCTTCGGCCTCTTCAGTTGCTGTATCATCTTCCACTGCACCGGACTCGACGACTTCGTAATCCTCATCCTGTTCGTGAATTTGATCATCGGTCATTCCGAATAAGTCGACTATCTCAGGCAAGACGCCCTTTCGTGAAAGATAGATTGACTGAGTCTTTGTATAGCGCATCCTAACATCTGCTCTTGAATCTTGGAAATCCCATGGTTGAACAATTACTAGGTCACCCTCGCGAACCCATTGGCGTCTTCGCATCTTTCCTGGAATACGCGCCAGACGACTCTCGCCATCTTCGCAAACCGCTCTAACTCTTCGACCACCAAGAATTTGGTCTGCGATAGCGAACATTTCGTTGATTTTCTTATTCGGGAGGGTTACGCGAATTTTATCGCCGGCACCAGATTCAAGCTGCGCCAGCAACTCTGTGTCCACACGCTCCTCCCGACGCGCCATTAGGCGTCGGTCGAGAGACCCCTATGTGAAACCATGCCTCGTTGATTGGACCGGAAATGGGTCATTATGGCTAACTCATTACTGAATCAAAGATCAGATACAGAGGTCTTGACGAGTTCTAGTAAATACTCTGCGCCTGAACCAATACCGAAGAATACCGTTAGTACTGTGAGCACTAGGATGGTGTTGCGTAGATGTAATGCCTTTCTAAGAGGCTTAGCGTTTTCAGGAGCTTCGAAGAACATAACCAGGCCTATTCGAAGATAGTAGAATAGAGACAGAGCACTGTTCAAGACTATTGCCATTGCAAGCCAGAATACCGGGTCGACAGTCTCGGCCCAAGGAATAATTCCATCTGCAGATGTACTACCAGTGCCAGCGCTAATATTTACGATTCCATTAATCATCAACAATTTCGAAAGGAATCCGGATAATGGCGGAACTCCAGCCAATGCTAGCATGAAGATAAACATCGAACCTGCAATCAACGGGTCTCGCTGAGCGAGACCGTGAAGGTCTTCCAAGCGGTGACTTCGACCTTCTGTCTCAAGCATACCAAGAACTAGGAATGCACCTAGTTTGAACAGAACCAAAATTGTCAGGTGGAAGACGATAGCAACCAATACTAGCTCGGTTGTTGATGAGTCACCTAATCCGCTACCAACAGCAGCCATTGCCGCCAGCATATATCCAGCGTGGGCAACGCTCGAATAGGCTAACATCCTCTTTGGATTTTCACTGGTTAATGCTGCTAGGTTACCCCAAGTCATCGTAATTACAGCGATAATTGCAAGAATACCAAACCAAAGAGCCTCTCCCTCCTCGGGCATTGTAACCTCGATTAGAACTCTGAAGAGGGCGACAAAACCCATCGCCTTGGAAGCAGTAGCCAGTACACCTGCGACAGGTGAGGAGGCACCAGCATACGCGTCAGGTGCGGCGAGATGGAAAGGCGCTGCGCTGACCTTGAAACCGAAAGCGACCAACATCAATCCAACTCCAATGACCGCGAATGGATCTAATCCATCCATAGCCGCCCAAGAGGCGGCTAGTGCATCGAAATCAAGATCTCCTGACCAAAGATAAACCAAGGACATTCCATAGATTCCGGTAGCACTAGCAACTGAACCGACGATGAAGTACTTGGCACCGGCCTCGCCTCCAACTTCCTCCTCTTTGTGGAATGCAACCAATACATATGCCGCGAGGCTCGCCAGCTCTATTGCAACGAACATGAAGAAAAGATTCGAAGCCATGGCCATGAGGCCCATTCCGAGTCCAACCATCATCAGCAGAATGTGGAAATCTACCTGACGGCGATTATCCATCAAAGCGGCTACAAGAGCCTCTGCTCGAGATTCAGAATCCTTCTCAGTGGGAGCCCTTGCGGAAAGGCGGGCTGGCATTCTGTAAGATGTAGCAATAGCTGCTAGGAGAAGTGCCCCATAGAAAACGAAAGACATCATTCTGGTGAATGATGTAATTTCGATTACTCCGCCAACGACTTCACCAGAGGCACTTTCAATTTCGAGGAAAGAAATCACAAAGGCTACGAATAAAGCAGATATTCCGATACGGGCCGGAACCCTGGGGTCGGATGTAGTCTTGAAGCGGGTTCCACCAATCAATATGGGAATCCTAGTTCTTGTCAAAGGAATTCTTAGCTTTGAATCTCCAAGATTTGGAATTAATACTGCGAGAATAATACCTGCAACCAGAGTTAACTCAGGTAGCAACATTTCCATTTCTTCAGTGGTCAACATCAGGGCTTCACCCCCTGGCTATTCATAGCCTGAACTAATGTCTCTAGCATGAATTCTGTAGACCAATCTGACATCATGTCCCAGAAGATGAATGGCATGATTCCGAACAATACTGTCAGGGCCCCCAAAACAAACATTCCAGCATTCTCATGCCAAGTAATGTCTCGGGGTTCTTCTCCGTGCATGGTATCTGGCAGCACACCAACGTGAGGATCTCCACCCTCGAAAATAGTTCTCTGCATACTAGTTAGATAGTATACGGCAGTAATGATTAGGGTCAATGCTGGCCAAATTACTAACCAACCAAATGTCATCCAGAAGGCTATCATTACTGCAATTTCAGCCACGAATCCAGCTAATAACGGAAGCCCAAGGCTCGCCATCCAACCTAGCATCATGTGCCCCGCTAACCATGGTGAGTGGTGAGCGATTCCACGCATCGAACCAATCTCAAGAGTGTGGTAGTGGTGCTTGAAGGCTCCAGCTACGGCGAAGAGAAGTGGGCTGATGATTCCGTGTGCAAACATCATGAATAGTGCACCGGCGATTCCCAGTGGTTGCATGGTTGCTATTCCAAGGAAAATCAATCCCATGTGAGATACGGATGAGTAAGCAACCATTCGCTTGAGATTTGTCTGACCCATACATACTATGGCTCCGTACACTAGGCTCGCCATTCCTAGTATAATCAACAGTGGAGTGAAGACTACGGTTGATTCTGGGAAGATGGTTACAGCGATTCTAAGGAATCCGTATGCCCCCATCTTCAACATGACTCCAGCCAGCAGCATCGAGCCGGCTGTTGGTGCCTGAACGTGAGCATCTGGTAACCAAGTGTGAACTGGTACGCTAGGCATCTTTGTGGCAAATCCAATCAGCAATAGGAGCCAAACAAAGTGGCGCAAACCTTCTCCCGCAATCAGACCATTTCCAGAGGCCTGGGCCGTCATTTCTACCAAGTCGAAATGGTGTTTGGTTAGAGTCTCTAGAGTGGAATGTTCACCGGTGTGGAAGTACATTACAAGGATACCAATTAGCATCAGAACACTTGCTGTGAAAGTGTAGATGAAGAATTTCATCGAAGCATATCTTCGGTCGTCTCCACCCCAAACCAAAATCAGGAAGAACATCGGGATTAGAGTCAATTCCCAGAAGACGTAGAAGACGAATAAGTCGAGTACGACAAATACACCAATCAGTGCACCCTCCATGATTAGTATTAGCGGGTGGAACAAATGTCCTTTCTTTGCGTCCCACTCAACTAGCATGGAGATAGGGATTAACAGGGCTGTGAGCCAAACCATCGGGAAAGACAATGCGTCTACACCGACTACCCATTGTACACCGATACTTTCCAGCAGTGTTACTGAATCATTTTTGAAAACATACTCACCTTGTGTGATATTTAGCCAATCGATATTACCAATTTGACCGAGGAATAGCGCGGTTGTAATAGCGAAGATTGCCAGAGCAACTCCCATCGAAAGTGAGCGTGAAATCTTTCGAGTGAAATCCGCCATACTTGCAGGAGCGAGGTATGGCAGAATCAACAGGGCTAAACCGACTGCAAGCGGTGTTAGGGTGATGAATGTTAGAGGATCTGACTGAATCAAGCGCTCACCCCCCAAATTAGAGCGAATATACACAATGCCCCGACAGCAGCCATCAGAATGTAGTCGCGGGCATTACCCGTTGTTACTCTGCGAATTTGTACAGAACCGAAAACAGAATTGGATTCAATCTGCTTGACTACTCCATCGATTACATTGGCATCGAACCAAGCGGCGAAAACAGAGAATGGGAGGATGGTCTTTCCTAGAACCCACTCGTATAGGTCATCGAAGTACAGACGGTTCTGTAGTGCCTCGGCAAATTGTGAGTTTGCTAATTCATCGACATTCTGGCTACCAAACTTGCCAGACAGGCTGGTTAGCCAGTGAATTATTGGTGTTGCTTTCTCGCCTTCCTTGAGTGAACCACCGTATACTCGGGCAGCAAAAATTGGACCAACGATGAATGAAAGCAGGATAGTGGTCCAGCCAATCATTCGGACTTGTTCGTCCTCAGGTAGGAATGCATGCTCTAGTTCGTAAATCACCTGATCAACGAATGTGTCTTTGTGAATAGATAGGTGGTCAGCCTCTCCTGATAGCCAATCTACCATGCCATAGAGGGCAAGTCCAAATCCACCTAGAGCGGTAATTATTGAGAGAATAACCAGAGGTGTCTTGATCCAAGGAGTCTCTTCATGGACGTGGTCTACGAGTTCATTCTTTGGCTCACCAGCGAAGGTCATGAACCACATTCGTGACATGTAGAAGCCGGTCATACCCGCAGTTGCTAGAATTAGTATAGCTGGTCCAAGCAATGCGTCTGCTCCGTTGAAGTAAGCATACCATGTCTTTCCAACGATAATTTCCTTTGACCAGAATCCGCCGATTAATGGAATTCCAATAATTGACATCGACCCGAACATCATCGCTGTTGCTGTTACGGGTAGTTTGCTCGCCAAGCCACCCATATTTCGCATATCTTGAGGGTCGAAGTCATGGTCTCCATGATCACCATGATGCAAATGGTCGTGAGCATGGTGAACTTCGTGGATTACTGAACCACTCGCCATGAACAGCATTCCCTTTGCCATGGCGTGATTGAAGAGATGGAATAGAGCACCACCGAAGATTAGAGCTCCTGCGTGATGCTTGTCGTTATTGAAGAACCAAAGTGCTGCTCCTAGTCCTGTAAATATGTAAGCCAATTGACTCATCGTGGAATATGCTAACACTTTCTTGATATCATTCTGCACAAAGGCGATTGCTGCGGCCATAAAGGCAGTAATTCCACCGACCCATGCAACGATCAGACCAAGGTCTTCCATTCCTGCCACACCATGATGATGAACATCGACGAATGGTACCATTCGAGCGACTAGATACAATCCAGCGTTAACCATGGTCGCAGCGTGGATAAGGGCCGATACGGGAGTTGGTCCTTCCATCGCATCTGGTAGCCATACGTGTAATGGGAACTGAGCGGACTTACCTACAGCTCCAATGAATAGCATCAGTAGTGCAGTTTGCAACATAGCAGCATCCACCGCTGCTCCACCTACACCAGTTGATGGATCATCAAAGACAACAGCGAAGTCTAGAGAGCCATAAATATCGTAGAGCATTAGTAGTCCAATCATTAGGAATACATCACCAACGCGAGTGGTTAGGAAAGCCTTCTTTGCAGCGTATGCAGCACTTTCCTTCCAGTAGTAGAATCCGATAAGAAGATAGGAACAAAGACCCATTATTTCCCAGAAAATGAATAACCAAAGGAAGTTGTCTGCCAAGACCATTCCAAACATACCCATGCTGAATAGAACGAACTCGGCGAAGAATCGATGGTTTGAGTTATCATTGATTGAATCGGTAGTCATGTATCCGATTGCGAACCAACAGATGAGGAAGCAGAGGAAAGTGGCAACAAATAGTAGCATTATGCTAACTGCATCAAGGTATATCCCTAGTCCGATTCCGCTGAATCCTTCAGAGGCAATCGACCACCCCTCGGAGTCGTAGGTTAGGACATCGAAGGTCAACCAACTGAATGGATCTCCTGATTCAATATGACCGTGAGCATCGAGATAATCGTAAATCAGCCAAATCGAAGCGGAAAGAGATACGCTGAGTGCTCCAAGCCCTAAGATTCCACCCTCCTTCAAGCGATTTACCCAGAATTCATCACCGTTCCAAACCTGACCTGCGATGGCAATCGTTGCGAAGAATACCAAAGGTGCGGCTATAATTAGCCACCAATAATCGGTTGACGATTCTCCAGTGCTGTAGAGATATGGTACGATTGCCAAAAACGGCAAAATGAAGAGTAGTCTATCCCACTCCTGCTTGTTTTCTCCCATTTTCATCACCTCAATTTCTCAATAAAGTCGCCTCATCGAGCGAAATTGTTTCCTGTGTACTGTACAAGGAAAGTAGAATTGCAAGCCCGATTGCAACTTCTGCGGCAGCTATTGCGATTGCAACAGCAGTGAATACCCATCCGTCTACCGAGCCATGATGCA
>WTHI01000118.1:3966-7158 GCA_011523185.1 Methanobacteriota archaeon | reverse complement strand
AAGTCGGGTTCATCCCTTCCCAACATCTCACTTGATTTTCTTGATATTTCAGGTAAAATGATGTTGATTAAGTCGAATTTTTCTTGAGCCTTCTTTCGTTGTTTACTCTTTTTCAAATGATTTTTCAGGCCTCTACCGACTTCTAGCATAGCCTTACGAATTTCTTCGAATACCTCTTCATTGTCTGAAACCGCTTCCTTAGCTTCACTGGTAAATTGGACGTTAGTGGAAGCAAGATGAATCAATACTGCAGCGGGGCCTTTAGGCAGACCTTTTCCACCGGGGTGATCTAGTCCGTATCTCTTCCAATCCACAGACTCGAGTGCCTTTGTCAAAAGACAACCACCTTGCTGGTACATCAGAGGAACTCGATTTGCAAATCGCAGCACTTCAATCGGTCCATCGGCAGCCAAATCTCCTCCGAAAACAAGACCCACTTCGATTTGGAATGGATTTCCTTGACTCACTGCGGGCTTACGCGTAACTGTCGAGGCGAATCTAGAATCAATTGCTTTCGAAAGCCCTTTTTTGATTAGAATCTCTTCGATAGGAGAGAGGCAATCGGTTGGAGGTGCTAGTAATTTTACTTCTTGAAACGAATCTAACATTGCTTGCGCTTCATCAGCCTTGATTCTAACGGGAGTTCTTCCTTCCTCTAATTCCGCCTTGCCCAGAATTTCTTTTGCGGCCCTCATACTAACTCCCGAGAAGTTGTGCCTGAGGAAGGAAGTGAGCTTTCTTTCGTCCGCCTCCTTCAGCATCCTCTGAAGTTGTCCAAGATGAATCCCGTGTGGATGAGGCTTGATTTCCTCAACCACTCTTGGTAATTTTTCTGTGGTCCTTATCCAATGGCCCTGATCAATTATTTCTCCATCGGCATCACGCACGATTAGTTGGATTGTAGCGTGAGGATTGACAATACTCGTCATACGGAGATATTGGTGTACGGATTGTCTTCCTCGCTGATATTTTGCCTTCATCACGGTTTTTATTTTGAGGCCGCTTACAACCTCCTCGCCATCCTCAAACCAAACATCTCTAATTTCATTAGATTTGGTGGCCTTGTTTTTTCTGGTGTCTAGACCAAGATCAACGTGTACAGCCGAACTATCAGACTTTATTTTCGAAATTACATGTGTCTTTGAGCCGGTCGTCAATTGACTGTACATTACAACTCCCGTAATTCCAATTCCTTGCTGACCGCGAGTTTGTCTTATCGCATGGAAACGAGAACCAAGTAGGAATTTTCCAAATACATTCTCAACGGAATCTCTAGGGATACCAGGACCATTATCCTGGCAAATTAATTCGAGTTTTTCACCTTTGAGTTTGTTTATCTCGACCTTGATGGTTGGTAGAATTCTCGCTTCTTCACAAGCATCAAGTGAATTGTCAACAGCTTCTTTGACGGCTGTAATCACTGCTCTTTGAAGGGTGTCGAAGCCTAGGAAATGCTTGTTCTTCTCGAAGAATTCACTAATCGAAATCTGCTTTTGTTTACTTGCAATATTCTCTGCATCTGCCATCGCGACTACCCCCTTCAGGTCCTCCCATAGTCCGTATGACTAGGGGCCTGCTTGTGGTCGAGACCGCCCGAGTGCTCAGGGCCTTTAACTCTGCTCGATAACTCAGTATTACAAGTGGAGTAATACACCACTAGAGTACTTCTCCAACTCTTGCCTGTATGTGATCAGGCGTTTCTATTCCCTCCGATAAATCCGGATTAGGAATAGCCTCAATGATTCGACTCTCAACCGATAATAAGCCAGCCCACCAGGGTCCTGCTAAATCGTCCTCATCATCTACAGCATCATGTGCTCTAATCTTTGCACTCGCGTGGTCTATGTCCACGGCTACAACCGATGTAGCTCGCAATTCTTTCTCAGTCGGCTGACGAGCCTTGTCCCATCTGCCTTCACATAACGATTCAGATACAACCTCCAATGCACGCATCTTCTCTTCACCATCTAGAATGCGACCTTTACCAAATGCGACAACAGAGCGGTAATTCATCGATGAATGGAAAAGTGAACGAGCCAGAACAATTGCATCTACATGTGTGAATGTGATACAGAGAGGTTTTCCAGATCCAGATTCAGCCATCAATCGACTCGCCTTTGCTCCATGAAGGTAGAGGGTTCTCCCATCCCGACCATGGATACACGGAATTACAAATGGCCTTTCTTGCTCAATGAATCCAACATGACAGATTAGCGAAGAGTCGATAATTGAATGTACAGTTTCTTCATCATAGTGACCACGTTCGGGTATTCTGCGAACCTTGGTGTGACTAGCTACATCGTAATCAGACATTGACTAATCCTGAATATCCCGATTATTCATTATTTACTCGAACAAGTCCGGACGCCAAGCAGTAATCTTCCCAGTGAATGCACTGGCCATTACAGTCAGAGGGCTTGCTAGGTACAATTTCCCTGGTCCAGAGCGACCTTGGAAATTACGATTTATCGCTGATACTGTAACTTGTTCTTCTAGATCAGAAACCCCCGGCCCAGCGCCAATACAAGCACCACATCCAGGATCGATTAGTTTTACACCAGCGCGCTCAAACAAATCACTCCACCCATTGCGCTCTGACAAATCTTTGACAGCCTTTGAGCCAAATTGAATGTAACAATCAACATCATCTGCTACGGTCAATCCAGCATCTAGAGCTGCTTTGGTAACCATTGCGTAGTAAGCGAAATCATCGTCCTTACCTGCTGTACATGAGCCAGCGTATGCAATATCAATCTCGACATCTCCTAGGTCTTCGATGTATGCTCCGTTTGTTGGGTCGGATGGAATCCCTGCATCAGGGTCTCCGGGGTGTGCTACCATAGGTCGAATTGAGGACAAATCAATCGTATGTACACCCCCGTGGTAAACGGCATTCTCATCAGGAAGAACAAAGGTAGAACGGATCTCATCTTCAGTCAAATCCTGACGTCTTGCCATTAACCACTCAACGGTCAAATCATCCGGCTCACAAATTCCAGTCTTCGCTGAACACTCTGTAGCCATGTTGCAAAGAGTTGCTCTTTCATCCATGGAAAGAGATGCTAATCCGGGGCCACCGAATTCCATTGAACGGTCGAGGGTGTCCGACTGTGCAGCGTACTTCCAAAGGATATGCAGAATTACATCCTTTGCAGTACAACCCGGGTCTAGACTTCCGACTAATTCGAATCG
>WTHI01000118.1:0-3866 GCA_011523185.1 Methanobacteriota archaeon | reverse complement strand
AAATCGCGCAAGGTCTGAATCTTGTCCTCAAATCGAGCGAACCTTGCAACTCCTGTTGCATACAAGAGATGGTCTTCAAAGACTGCAAATTTTGGTGGATTTGGTAATGAATAATCTCCACCATATTCAGCAGCTAGGAAGTTGTGAACTTGAGCGGTAGTGAATTCGTGCGAATATCCACCATCGACTTGCGCAAGCACCGCATCTCCTGGCTTGACATATCCGCGTACACCCCCCTGTCCAAGCAATTTGTTTGAAATCATCTTCTCAGCCATCGTCATCGGAATAGGCTCACTACTTACAGCAGGTAGCTCCACATCACCTGCCTTCATTCTCTTTGCAAAAGGAAAGATTCCACCATTCTCTACAATTAGTTTGGTCACTGGGTCGTATTTTCCTGTGAACTCTTCTAGGTCAATACTCTCTCCATTCTGTAAGCGTTCAAGCATTGCATGGTCGCCCATTAACTGACCGAGATTGATGTTATTCCTCTCATGAATAGGAGCAAAGGATGCGGCGATGACAATTCTAATTCCTGACCATCTTTCACATTGAGCGGCCGTCTCTCTACTACTTCCAGTTCCCTTTCGATGGCCGCTAACAATTACTTCGAATCCACCATCCATCAATGCTCGTGACTCAAAGACACGACGACCTTCATGCAGAAGTCCTGCGTATGCATTCTCTGCAAGTATAGCAGGGTCATGATCAAAGCACACCCAAGCAGGAGTCATTACGTCGGTGTTGATATCGTCTAGTAAGTCATCGACGGACAAATCTTCCATCCTTAAATCGAGACCTTCATACAATTGTTTGCGAATCAACTCCAAGTCTTTTGTCAAAAATAGAACCCTTTTGTTAGGGCTAAGACTGACTTTGGAAGGAGGCCAAGACTGCATACCAACACCTCTCGCTTGCTTAACGCCAAGGTCTGTTGCTATTTCACCGTTGGTGCAAGAAAGAGCAGGCTTGCAGACCTTCATTTAGGGGCAATTTACAATACCTCTAAGGTTTAAATAGGAAGTCCATTGCGAATATTTTACCTTTCGGGTCGAAAGGGGTGATTAAGAGATGTCAGAATATCTTGTTGAGGACATTGTCAAGTGTGATGAATGCGGTTCAAGGAATTTGAACCGAGACGAAACTCGTGGAGAGGTCGTCTGTGATGATTGTGGGCTTGTCCTTGAAGACAAGGTTATCGATCAAGGCGCTGAGTGGCGTGTGTTTAGCCCCGAGCAAGGAGACCAACGTGCACGTACCGGTGCTCCAATGACTGTAATGCTTCACGACAAGGGTCTCTCAACCGATATTGATTGGCAGAACAAAGACTACTCCGGAAAGACAATTTCTTCCAGATACCGCTCGCAATTCTACCGAATGAGAAAGTGGCAAAAGCGCTCTAGAGTAAGCAATGCAACAGAACGCAACCTCGCAATGGCTCTAGCTGAATTGGATAGAATGGCCAGCCGCCTAGATCTTCCGAAGAGTATCCGTGAAACTGCCGCTGTCAACTACAAGAAAGCAGTCGAGAAGAGACTCATCCGCGGTCGCTCGATTGAAGGTGTAGCAGCAGCATCCCTGTATGCTGCTTGCCGCCAGTGCAACAATCCACGAACTCTCGACGAAATCGGTGATGCTAGCAGAACCGGTAGAAAGGAAATTGGTCGAACATACAGATTCATGGTTCGTGAATTGAAGATGAAGATTCCACCAACCAAGCCTGAGGATTACATTCCTCGATTTTGTTCAGGTCTTGACTTGGATGCCGAGGTACAAGCCAAGGCATACGAATTGATTCAGAAGGCCCAGGAAAAGGAACTCACCAGCGGTCGAGGTCCAACTGGTATTGCGGCTTCAATCATCTACATCGCATCGGTTCTTTGCGGTAAGCGCAGAACTCAGCGAGAGGTTGCTGAAGTGGCTGGTGTCACTGAGGTTACAATCCGAAATAGGTACAAGGAACTCATCCAGAACCTGAACATCGAACTAGAGATTTGAGTCGGTCCAAATGGCCAGACGGGAAGGCAGTGCCTTAGTCTGGCAGAAAACCGATGAAAGGCTCAAGGAAGCGGTGCGTGAAGCATTTGAGATTGCACCGCTACCTAATCCTCCTCTAGAATTACCGGATTTTCCTGCAATCTCTCCTACTGATTCCGAATCATTGGTTAGGCAGGCGGCAGGAATCTTCGCTATCGACCGTCAAGGATTCAATATGCGTTTAGCTGAGGTCTGTGAAATACATCTACCAGATTATGTTCGTCGCTCAATAGATCCAATGGAGGCAGAATCAGAATGGCTAGCATCCAACTCGGAAGCAATTGCAGAGAGGGTACTCGCGCTTCAAACCAGAGACTGGTTAGCAGTTGCATTAGATGAAAATGTACCAGACACAGATAGGTGGTATCTTGGTTCAAGTTTGCTAGTAGGTCTAGCATTGGGTGGAACAGAAGTTGCTAGAGATGATTGCTACTATTTGCTTGAAGCAATCGCTTATGCTGTTACTCCTGGAAATTTACCATATTCGAATGTCGCTGGCCATCATCAAATTGCTTGGTCTCCCGAGATGTCGACCAATAATCCACTTCCTCCTCACCCTACGGGTGTAATGGCCGCAACGACAATTCTCGACACGCTATCTATGAAACCAGAATCTTCAGCGAAGATTCTGCCAAAATGGTTGGAGAATCTTTCCGTTTCACTACTTCTCTGCCCGACATTAGCAATCCCTTCCCGTGTGATTGACGCTCTCGGGCAAACTGAAGATGACAGCAGCCCGTATGTACGAGCCGGATTACAGATGCTATCGCATTCACCAGAAGAAGCAACAGATATTCTAGTCGCATCTGCAGATCATCGCTCATTAGGCACTAGAAGAACGGTAGCAGAAAATCTCTCTCGAATCCATTCTCAAGAAGCAACACTTGCTCTTACGTTGGCGGACCGACTATCCTCTGAAACGGATGAATCAATACAGACACTCTGCGCCTCATTTGTAGGGGGATTAGCCCGCTTTTCGGAAGAAGAATTCGTTGGAAGGACACAATCGATTCTTGCTAAAGGCAACCAAAAAGCAACGCAAAGACTAGTCGAATCAGGACTTCGAGACTATCTCTCAACTAACCCAACAGACCCAGCCCAACTACTTTCTTCGGCATGGCTTTCTTCTTCGGAAATTGGCCTCTCTAGAGTAGGAAATCTGATTGTCGAGCAGGCTAGAGTTTCTCCAGAAGCATTCCAAACAACTTGTGAAACTATCAAGCAAGCCAACCCAGAATCTTTCGATAAGTTGGCAAACTGGGTCGAGAGGAGAAGTCCAGAGGCCTACCAATTACTGTAGGAAATCAGGAACAACCGGTAGTGGCACCGCAGGCATTGCACTTCAGGCAAGTACCATTGCGAACCATCTGGCTACTTCCACAATCATCGCAGATGTCTCCAGTGAAGCCCCGCTCACGAGCCATCCTGCGTATTCGAGAATCTTCGTCCTCAGATGGAGCAACTGCATTCAGAGTCAACTGTACGTCTCTCTTTTCTCCTTGGGATCTTACCAATCCCTCTTCTGTTTGCTCAGGTCTGCTGATTGATGTTGATACCATATCTTCAGCAGAGACATGAGCTAGGTCGTCACGCTCTAGATATTGAATTGCTAATTCGCGGAATATGTAATCGACAATTGATGTCGACATCTTAACTCGGCCACTACCGCCGGTTACCATTCCACTCGGGTCGAACTTCTGGAAAGTGAACGACTTGACGAACGCATCTAGAGGTACACCATATTGTAATCCAATAGACACCGCGATTGCGAATTGATTCAGCAGAGATCTCCATGCCGCACCTTCTTTCGAGGTTGTAATCATAATCTC
>WTHI01000123.1:0-7356 GCA_011523185.1 Methanobacteriota archaeon | reverse complement strand
CAATTGCTAGACGCTGCCAAGCCAGGCCGTCTTCCTCATCATCCGAGAAAGTCATTCCGAGGAAACAAGCCGCCTCTGGAGATGGACTTAGTTGGAACGAACTTCCATGGTGTTCTGCGGCGACACGAAGAATTCCTAACCGCTGCAAAACATTACCCATCCTAAACAAATCTTGAGCCAGCACTTCGCGTAAGCCCACTCCAATACCTTCGCTTTCAGTAGTCGCCGCCACTTCGCCCCAGACTTCTTCGATCATATCCAACAAGGCCGCAGGCCCCAATCTATCCCGAGTAGGCTCATCATTGGCATGCATCCAAGCGGCCTTGACCGAAGTTGTCTTTGGCTCGTCTTGATCCAGCACTTCGACAAATGGTGCCAGATCGCAAAGGGACTGAGCGACCTCATCTTGAATCATATCTACATTCCAAATAGCTAACCATTGAGCTTGAAATTCCCCCTCGGCTTGCCTTGTAATTGTCTGTAAAACAGTACCAGTGCTTTCCCCGATAGCCGCTACTGCAATTCCATCGAACGAGAGCCTCATCAATAATCCAACTGGAACCCTTGGCAACCCCCCAGTCACCAATATCTTGTCCCAACCATCTTCTGGAGTTCCTTTGTAGAGCTCTTCAACTCCGCACCATTCGATCTGACAACCGCAAGCATCGGCGACGATATCGAGACGCAACTCACTCCAACGTCTTTGCAATTCTGCTCGCCGACTATCATCGATTTCTACAACCCTCAATCTTGATACTCCCAATTGCATCATAATCTCAGTCCACCAATTTCCGCGCGGCGCGACTATCATCACAGAGTCGCCGCGCTCAATCTCTAGCATCTGAATAACTTGAGCAGTTTCATAAATTCCAGGAAGTAATGAGTTAGGTGCATCTACATCAGACCACCAAGGCATGCGTAAAGCACTCCCTTCGATGTTATCACCATCATGCCCAATTGCCAATGGTAGCGCGTGCACTCCGCGCGGTGTGCGTAAGAGCACATCACGCAACTCATCATCTTCTATCGCCCCCATGAGAACTAGGCGTTCAACAGCCTCAGCATGAGGCGCTAAACTCGGCCATGTTCTAACAAGTGGAAGCGCATTCAAATCGCAGTCCGAACCGTCCTGGACGTTCCAATCCCTCTCCACGCTATGTAGTTCTGCAACTTACTCTATTGAAACCCACGCCTCAACGATACCTAGAAGCATCATTTTGCACCCTTTTGGGATTGCGGATTAAACTAACAAGTCCGCAAACAAAGTTCTGCAACGGAACCGACGACTAAACTAGGGTTCTGAGGTGCAGCCTCCAAGTCTTCACGAGTGGCTTCGCCGGACAGAACTAGAATTCCATGAACTCCTGCTCTATCGGCCATTTCCATATCAGTGTACAATCTGTCTCCGACCATTGCACATTCGTCAGGAGAGAGGCCCAACTCCTCGACTTTGTGAAGGATCATTCCGGCATTTGGTTTTCCAGTTACATGTGAAGCAGACTTCCCAGTGGTTGCCTCAAACAATGCCATGTACGCTCCTGTATCGGGTAATCCTCCTTCAGGCGAAGGACAAACCATGTCAGGGTGGCTAACGACCAAGGGAACGCCACGATGTATTAGGATACTAGCCGTGCTTAATTTCTCGTAATTTATCTCTGTATCATACCCAAGAACGACATACTGAGGGTCGGTTGACCTAGTTTCTATTCCAGAGTCCTCTAACATTTCTCTCATACCTTCTGTTCCTACAAGATAGGTTTCATTCACTCCTTCATTTTCTAACCATGAGAGTAAATCATGGGTTGATAAAAGCACATCTTCATCCGTTGCAGGAATATTCATCGCGTGTAATTTTGTGACATATTGCTTTACAGAACGGCTTGAATTATTTGACAGAAAATACCTCTTGATTCCAGACTCATCAAGCCGCGAGAGAAATTCTAACGAACCTTCAATCAAATTATCTCCGAGATATATTGTCCCGTCTAGGTCTAGGAAAACCGCTTTGATTCCGGCTAGAGTTTTGTCTAGAGCCATGGTATCACTTCAGGGGAGTACAATTGTTTTGAACAGGAACCAAGGATTCCAAAGTTCTGTCTGAGCCTCTTTACTGGCGATCATTTCAGACATTATTGTACCAATTTCCTTCTTTCTATTGGCCTTATTGATGAACCAATTTGTAAGTCTCTTCCACTTCATCATTTTCTGTAGAGTTTTTGAGTTTGTGAGCTCTTTACCCAGAATCGCCCACAACTCTTCCATGTAAGCGTCGGCGGCTTCTGATGGGAAGCCGCTCGAATGCAGATTCTTATCGAAATGTTTGCTAGTTAGCTTAGCAGAAAGTAGAGCATTTCCGATACCCTCTCCACTAAACGGATCGACTAGACTAGCAGCATCTCCAACCGTCATCGCTCCGGCCATAGCCCCTCTTCGTGGTTGATGAGAAGGAGGGTTTTTCCGAGGTGAGCCAAAAGGTAATTGCCAACCTTTACCAGAACCCGATACCATTGTTGCGTTAGCGAATCTTTCTTTGAAACGAGGATGCTCTCGAATTAACCATTCTTGGGTTTTCTTCAATCCCCTCCAACCCCCTTTCTTCTTCGCTTTTCTTTCTTCAGAGATAAGCATACCAATTCCTACATTGACCACGCCATCACCCACAGGGAATAGCCAAAAATATCCAGGAATGACTTCGTCGACAAAGTGGATTTCTATTTGTCCTTCATTTCCTTCTAGTCCTTCCACGTTATCCCAATATTCTCGATAGCCGCCACAAAAATGATCATCATCCCTATGAGGCTCATCAAATACATCGAGAGTGATTGTTCTTGATACAGGGCAATTGTAACCACCGGCTCCAATAGTAAGTGCCGAATTGAATTCTAATTCATTAGGAGCATCTCTTCCAAAATTCCCTTTGACTCCTGTTACACAGGCCTCAATACCTTCACCTTCGACATTAACCTCTGTTACTGTGAAGCCTTGAATTACAGACCCACCATTCTCTCTTACAATATCTTGACACTTATGGAACATAAGATAGTCAAATTGCTCCCTAGGTAATGAATATCCAGATTGTAAACCTTGTTTTTCGTATGCCTCTTTAGGTAGCATGACCCGAACTTCCGAGCCATTTGCACTTCCAAAAACGATTGAGTCGACGACGTAGTGTGGCGACTCATCAATTAACTCAAGTACGCCCAATTCCTTGGCGTGAGAGAGTGATTTTCCTCCAACAGCATCGCCACAAGTTTTGTCTCTGGGCCAAACCCCTTTTTCGATTAGAAGTACTTTACAACCATTCATCGCGTTGAAGGCCGCTGCCGCGGAACCACCGGGACCACCTCCCACAACAATGACATCAAATTGCGACCCATCCACTGGGACAGGACCGGTCTCGATGGGTTGTTTGTGGTCCAGCACACTGTTCCCTCGGTAGCGCCCAAGGTCGTCGGGCATTCAAACTTCACCATCTAGTTGATTGCCTTGACCCCTTACGGAGATACATGAAATCCTCCGTCTGGGTAGTCGAAACCACACTGCCAGGAGAGTGGTCAGAGTCAATGGTTGGTGAATGGTGCTACAAGCTAGTAGATGCGGGTTTAATGGCATGTGCTCACAGCTCAAAAATAACCTCTACTTATCGTTGGGAGGACACCGTCCAAAGTGATCCTGAATGGCACATTCAATGCAAAACTAGTGAATCAAATAAACAATCTCTGATTGATGAGATTCAAACCAACCATCCCTACGATTTGCCTATGGTAATTTGCTTTGAGACACAGTCAACGGCAGAATATGCCGAATGGGTTGAACGTAACTAGACCTTTTTTTCTCTGAACCCTTTGGGTTCACTTGATTTGCCGCCCCTGCGTCCGGAGGCCATGAACGAGAAACACTCGGACAAGGAGTTCGCTACACGAGCAGTTTGGTCTGGCACTCAAAATATCGAGGGGGCAGCAGTAACTCCAATTTTCAATGCGGCAACATATCAACTCACAGATGAGCGCTATGCAGGTTGGGCTGCAGGCGCTCAGCACACTGCACTTTACTCCCGCCTCTCTAGTATCAACTCCGAAGGAGTTGCGATGAAGGTCGCTCAACTTGAAGGTGCAGAGGATGGGGAAACCTTTGCCAGCGGAATGTCAGCAATATCAACGACTCTCATGTCATTGCTATCTAGTGGAGATCACATGGTAGCAAGCGCAGACTGTTATGGAGGATCCTACGGTTTGATGACGGAGGACTTGCCTAGATTTGGTATTGAAGTTACAATGGCAGATATGAGAGACCCGGCATCTTATGAGGCTGCAATACAAGAGAACACTAAGATTCTCTATGTTGAAACAATTACCAATCCAGTAATCAAAGTCTGCGACTTAGAAGCTATGGCCAACTTGGCAAAGAAGCACGATTTGATTTGTATAGTTGACAATACATTTGCAACACCGTGGGCTTGCAACCCTATCGATTTAGGATTTGATCTAGTTATTCATTCAGGAACCAAATATCTTGGCGGCCATTCGGATTTAATCGCAGGACTAGTCGTTGGAAGAAAGGACCTCGTCGCGGAGATATTCCCTCGAAAGGTCCACTTCGGCGGAGCGGCTGACCCACATATGTGCTACTTGCTGGAAAGAGGTATGAGGACCCTACATGCAAGAATGCCAATCCACACATCGAATTCTGCAGAACTAGCAAAACGCCTTGAGGCGCACGACATGATTGAACACGTCAATCACCCTAGCCTTCCAAGTAGCCCAGATTATGAAGTCGCTCAGAGAATCGTTCCAAAAGGAACAGGGATGATTTCATTTGTCGTGAAAGGTGGAGATGAAGCAGCCCTGAAATTCATGAGAAGTCTAGATATTATCTTCGAGGCAACAAGCCTAGGTGGGGTTGAGAGCTTGGTTGAATGCCCATTCAATTCCAGTCACATGTTCGTCCCTGAGGATGTTAGAAATCAAGCAGGGATAGTACCCGGCTTTGTGAGAATGAGCGTCGGTATCGAGGACGTTGAAGATCTTTGGAACGACATCTCATCTGCACTTGCAGAAACAGAACAACACTTGGCAACACTAGCGTGAGGCATAGGCTTGAATGAAGCAGATTTCGTTGCGTTGCTAGTTTTCATTGTGCCAATGTGTTTCACACCGGGTCCGAACAATTTACTCTGCGCCGCCCATGGTTCGCAACATGGTTTTCGTGCAACAATTCCAATGACTCTCGGAATGTTAGTCGGCTGGTCTAGTCTAGGTGTAGCAGTAGGTCTAGGTACGGTTTACATCGAAGAAAACCAAGAAATTTTCAAGGCATTAACTTGGGTAGGTGCGGCATACATAGCTTACCTAGGGTGGAAAGTTGCGACCTCTAAACCAAAATTGGAAGAATCCGAGGAAACCGAGCGGCTAGGCTTCAAAACGGGACTTATTCTACAAATTGTTAATGGCAAAGCATGGATACATTTCCTTGTAATGATGACAAGTTGGGGGTTCCTTTTTGGAAGTGGATTATCTGGAAAGATTCTGCTTGTTGCAATCAATGCATCTATCGGTTATCCTGCGGTAGTGACTTGGGCAGCATTTGGCATGGGGCTAAGCAAAATTTTCTCTTCTCCGGAAAAAGCTAGAATATTGAACGGAGCACTAGGAACTTCGCTAATCTTAGTGGCAATTTGGGTGGCTCTTCCCCACTAAGCAGACCACTGGCTACCTGATACTTCGGCCAACCAATTCATTGAATTTACATAGTCTTCTTTTGCATCTAAAACATCATTGTTGAGTAAGGAATCAGCAGCGTCCCAAAGAGCAGTCATCGCTGGGACCCAATCGCCGCCTTTGTCCCGACTCGCTTCATCGAATCTCCAAGCATCTGATTCGGTTCGATCGTGAACAACCAGCCAAGCCCAACCCATTGCAGAATCCAAACCCTTTGCTTTTCGACACATTGCAACGGTGGAAGCCACACCGTCCTCAGCAGCTTTCCTAATCAGTGATTCCGCAAAGTCGAGTGGTGAAGGTAAAACTCCTTCTTCCCAAGGCAACCGCTCAAGTTTCCTTGCTGAAGATACGGATTCATTGAGTTCTCTTAGGAATGCGCCAAAGCCCTGTTTTCTTTTGGCCTGTTTTGCATGAATCGTCTCAGCCTCTTCCCCTTCTAGGCCGAACATAGATTGCAATATATCCATTCCATTATCCTCCCATAGAGCAACTAATACTGGATGGCAAGAACTGTCTTCAAATCGAATTACATCATTTTCAGAATCCAAGACAACGCCATCTGAGCGAACTAAAGCTCCCCCTTCCAAAGTATCCAAAACAATACCAATTGCTTGTTTTTCATCTTCAGTGCCCTGCATATGAGAGAGAAAATCATCCCGAGAATCAACATCAAACCAATGATTTCCTGTGATATAACCCTCTTCTATCGAACCTAAAATGGCGTTCCTACAGGAGCGTGCGAGCTTGTCATCAGTAAGGGCTAGATTCATCCAAGCGAGAAGAACCTCGTCGAGATTTTCTCTCGCTTCAGTAGGCAACTCCCGATCACTTGGCCAACCAGCAGGCCTCCACATCCAGTCCGCGTCCGCTACTGCCGACATCTTTGGAGGCATCATGCCAAGCGCAATTGAGGGAACGAATGGATCCTCTCCGGTCTTTGCCAATGTTGCACCAGTAATTCCAACCTTTATGTCATCAAATTCTAGTTTCAACCAACCGGAATCTGTGAATTGATCATTCTCTACTATGTCCAACTCCAAACCCTTGGTGAACCTTACATCATTTCCACTCAAATCGATACTTGATTTTTTCAAAATGTCTTCAATCCATTCGGAAGGTGCCAAAGGTTCTTGCCCTGAACACACAAATCCACCATCCCAGGAAAAGAACCACCAACCAGCCTTAGCATGGTCATCCCAAACTAATAATCTAAGTCGCGGGTGTGTATAATTCTGAATTCCAACCATGTGAGACTGTTTTCCATTTCCTCTCCGGATAAAACTCGAGGCGCCATAAATTGGGCTGTTGTATACAGAAACTGTCGATGTATCTGCTTCACCAGCAGCAAGTAAACTACCAGCCAATGCCCTACCAACAACATCTCCTCTTCGCTTCACCATTCTCTTGCTTAACCATCGACGGTCATTTCTTTTCTTCGAAATGGCATCGATATCTCGTAAAGTGGCAGCTAACATGTCCTTGCGAGGTTTACCCAATTCACATTCAATGTCTGGAACAAAAATTTCAGGATTATCTAACAATGTCTCAAGATTCCGATCAATTCTCTGTTGAATCTGCTTTGAGGCCTTTTTTATTCCACGAACCCGAACTTTTCTCTTGCGATTTTTATCGCCCG
>WTHI01000134.1:0-7360 GCA_011523185.1 Methanobacteriota archaeon | reverse complement strand
CTCGAGTTTGATTCAGACCAATCTCATTCTCAACAGCCTTGCGCCACATCCACCTTGTGGCAATGATGTCTCCCGCGACGAAATGTGCCCAAGCGAGGACAGTTCCAGATTCTGTCCCTAGAAGCTCCACCAAGGTATCCATGATTTCAGCAGGATTTCCGGTGAATAACTCAATCATACCAGTAGGATTGGCAAATATAGTTACAAAATAGGCAATTAAGGGTCCAAGGAAAATGAGGTTTCCTTCGACCCATTTTGAAGTTCTTTCAGACGTAGGCTCTGCCATCATCAATAACCAAAAAGGCCCAACCCATATCGTTGGAATTAGGAATAGTGCTGTGTAAATCGGTTCCATATTAGTCACTCAATCCAGATGCTACTCGCCCCGCCTCTTCCAATTGATCAGCAGAATACCAATATGAGGATGCCTCCCAGACGATATTGCCGTTTTTATCGAGTAAAATCAGGGAAGGTGTTGGAAGATTTCCAAAAGCCTCAACAACAGAAAGTTCCGAAGGCTCTCGTGTGTCAAAATCTAGTGCTAGCCGTGAGTGAGCATCCACCACCACCGGCCAGGGCGAGTAATGGTCGCTTGAGTTGTTGCCATAGACTTGCATTATTTTCTCTGATGTTTCAAAGTTACCATATCTGTGAATTGTGACAGGCTGAATAATGCTGTAATTGAGATTGCTATCTCTAATGCCTTCTGTCCATTCATGGCAACCCTGACATTGTGAACTAACCCAAAACAAAAGAATTGGTGCTTGCTCAAGTTCAGAAGTAAAATCGAGCATAGACCCGCCATCTACATCTCTTCCCAAAGTAGGTAGGGTGAAGGTGTATCTTTTCTCTTCATTATCAGAATCTTCCAGTTCTTCCTGAGTTCCCTCACCTAAACAACCCGCTGAAGCAGATAGTAGAATAATTGTTAGCAAAAATCCAGCAATTTTTCTCATACTATTCCTCCGATTAAGCTTTGATTGACTCCTGCGCTTTTATTGTTCCCAATCCGCCATTGACTCCGATGATCTGTCCAGTCATCCATTCAGGCGCACCGTCGACAAGCCAAGATGCAACATCTGCAATCTCCTTTGCTTCCCCAATCCGGCCAACGGGGTGCATAGAATCACTCATCTTGCGACTAGCCTCACTTTTCAGTAGATTTTCAGACATTGGCGTATCAGTCATTGCAGGGGCAATGGCGTTTACTCTAATCCCTCGCTTTGCGTAGTCTGCAGCAGAAGCCCGAGTCAATCCTTCAACAGCCCCTTTCGCAGCTGCAATAGCAGCGTGATTAGTCATACCATGTGAGGCCGCTACGGAGGAAAACAGTACGATTCTTCCCCCTTCCCCGCGCATCATCGGAACTGCCGCAGATCTAATTGCGTTGAATGCGGTAGTGAGGTTTTGCTCAATCGTCTCACTCAATTGTTCAGCCGAGGTGGCGTGCAATGGTCGAAGGAGGATTGATCCTACTGCAACCACCACTGCGTCTAGACGACCATGTGTTTGTATGATACTGGCGACTGCTTGTTTCATCGCAACATCATCTCTGGCGTCTATGGGCAAAATTTCGATATTACTAATTTCGGAACTGAGGGCTTGAAGAGTATCTTCAGTTCGTCCACTTCCTACAACGTCCCAGCCCTTTTTGGAAAGATTCTGGCAAACAATGCTGCCTACTCCTCCAGCGGCCCCTAGAACCCATACAACTGGCAAACAAAACCCTCCTAATATTATCTCATAGGCCTAGGCTTCTTGAGGTCAGGGAACCAAGTATCCACTCCATTCCAGTCGACTGGCACACCTAAGTCAGCAATCACCAATTTACTGCTAATCCTCGCACTTTCAAAGATGGTCGGAAGGCCACTTCCTGGGTGGGTTCCTCCTCCAACTAAATACAGTCCATTCAATTCCTCAAAGCGATTTTGAGGGCGCCTCCAAAGCATCTGATCTAGGCCGTGTGCGAGGTTGAAAACAGCGCCTCTGTAGATGCTTGAAGCGCCCCAATCATCAGGGGTGACGATGGTTTTACTTACCAAATGTTCACGAAGATTTGTGAATCCTAGGTGAGCCATTTGGTCTAGGATTAACTCCGCATATTCTTCCTTGACATCGTCCCAAACAATACTTGGGTCAGTGTTAGGAACTGGAACAAGAACATACAATGTGGATTGGCCATCAGGAGCCATACTTGGATCGGTTATACAGGCGTTTTGCACGTATATCGAAGGATCATTCCAAGGAATTTTGTGATTGTCGATATCCTTCAAGCTATTTTCATAATCAGCCGAGGCATAGATTTGATGATGCGGCTGGTCGTATAATTTGTCGACCCCTAGATACAACATGAAAGTCGAACAGGAATAGGATTTCTTCTGCAATTTTTGGTCTGACCATTTCTTCCTTTTTTGATTTGGAACCATCGTAGTCATGGCGTGTGCGAAATCGGCATTCATGATGACTTTGTCAGCCATGAAATCAACATCACTGGTTCTTACACCTTTGACGGTTTTTCCTTCAATAATGACTTCTTGAACCGGAGTCTCAAGCTCGAATTGCACCCCCATTTCTTTGGCGATTTTGCCCATCTTAGTGGTAATCGAACCAAGACCTCCTTTGGCGTGGAAAATCCCGTGCTCGTATTCCAAGAACGCTAATATTGTGAATAGAGAAGGAGCATGGAATGGACTCATTCCTAGATATTTTGTTTGGAAAGACATTGCGAGGCGAACTCGCTCGTCTTCGAATAATCGCTCAAGGTCAGAAGCCACGCTAGCCCATGGTTTTAGCACTGTTGCGGCGGCCATTGAGCGCTTGGTGAGTAAATCAGAAGGCCCTTTCCAAGGCGATTGAAGACATCCCCTAGAGCGGTCCAATTTTTTCCTGTTTTCTGTGATATAACGCTTGAATCCCTCAGCGTCTTTGTCACCTGATAGTTCCCTGACTCGCTCAGTCATTGCCTCCAAATCACTGGTAGCGTCAATCGCTCCGCCTTTGCCAAAGACTAGCCGATAAGAGGGATCTAGTGGGATAAGGCCCAATTCCTCATGTGCATCCCTGCCGATGGCTTGAAAAATCTCCTCGATGACTTCCGGGAAATGAAAGAAGGTCGGCCCATTATCGAACTTGAAACCATCATGTTCGACTATTCTTGTCCTTCCTCCGATGTAAGATGCCTTTTCGACAACTCTGACCTTTAATCCGCTGTGGGCCAGTAAGAGGGCCGCAGCCAAACCCCCCGGTCCTGCTCCAACAATCAACACATCTTGGTCAGAATTAATTGACTGCTCAGGCTTAGATGGTAGTGTCTTCGATTGCATAATTACTCCTCGTGAGTTAGACTAATTACCCCAAGAGTAGACATCAGCACGTTGGCTTTCTGCATAACGGTCAAACCAAGGCGTTGTGAGACTACTTCACCGCACAATTTCTCCGCCTGTTTAACCAATTGTGAATACACAGAGACCATAATTGCCGGACTCTTTCTTGACTCTGGATGAATCATTGGTAGCAACTTAACAGCCTCTTCTCTGTGAGCCTTGCAGCGAAGGATGTAATCCTGCATGAATTCCTGCCAGTCAGGGTTTGAAGCGAGATTAGGACTTGACAAATCAGAGGCACTGATTCCGTAGGACTGTAATTCTGCAACCGGTAGGTAGATTCGACCAGATGCAAGATCTGATTGAATGTCTCTTAGGATGTTAACCATCTGCAAGAATACTCCCATTTCATCAGCATAATGCTCCGCTTCTTGCCCTTCGTAACCGTATAGATGGAGTAGACAAAGGCCTACAGAGGAAGCAACATTGTAGCAATACCTACGCAAGTCTTCGTAGGTTTGGTAATTTGTAGGATATAGATCGTCTTCCATACCATCGATTAGGGAATGCAGATGCTGAGATGGTATGTCAAATCTCTCGATGGTGTGCCATAGGGCCAAGAAAAATTTCTCTTTAGGAAAAGAATCATTCTCAATCGGCTGGATGTTATCACGAAGATAAATCAAAGCACAGAGTCTTGCAATGTGAGCATCATGGTCTAGAGTTCCTCGTGATTGATGTTTTTCATCTAGCACCTTGGACCTCTGAAGAGCCCTCAATCGTAGAGATCCCATTTGCTGAGGAGAGAACCTTGAGAAGTCAGGCATCCAATCTCCATCTGCAACATCGTCAGCCCTTCGGCAAAAGGCATACAGAGCCTTGATGCCATCTCTCTTCTCTTTTGGGAGCGTTCGGAATGCCCTTAGGAAGGACGAGGAAGACTCGTTCGCAATTCTCTCACATTCTAGGTAAGATTGGTCTAATGCCGCACTATCATTCCTCACGACATCGCCCATCATAACAATACATCCTCGATAGTTCATTTATAATGAAGTGTTTTCTTAAAACTCCCTCAATTCAAGATATTAGTCATTTGGAGTAGGGTGAAACCGGCTCAGGAATAGGTAGACAAGCACGGAATTCCTCAAGGTACGGGCTCATCGATTGTATCAATTTTACATCCGGGTGTGTACGAATAACTAACCCGTCGAGATACATCAGTGCGCGGATTATTGGAAACGCCTCTTCTCCGAATACCGCACCTGCATCTTCGACCGCACAACGCACGGTTTTCATCATAATTTGAGTAAGGCTTTGTTCGCCAACTGAACGCATTTCAAAGTCGTGGTATATCTCGTACATTTTTGCCATGTACTTTTCTTTTCGTCGATCGTCAAGAGTCTCTTCTGAGAGGCCTAACAATGCTTCGAAGGCGTCGTTTAGTTGACTGGCCGACAGATGTTCAAAGAAGCGGAATAAGGAGCTGCTGACATGCGTTGGGGCATGACAAATTGCTCCATTATCGATGAACACAAACATACCATCTTCATCGATGATACAATTTCCAGGGTGCAGATCTCCATGGAATGTGCCTATACCGAACAGATAGGCGCCGTGAATCCGGAAAAGATCCAACAAGGTAGACCAAGAAAGTGTACCAGCATCAATTCCATCTTCTAAAGAATCTCCTCTGATAAATTCAGATACCAGAACTTGTTCATTGGATAATTCTCGATAGTATTTTGGAAATCTGAGGCGATGCATCTGGAACGTATCGTCGATATCCAATTGGATGTTCTTCAGTTCGTCTGCTCCTGCAATTTCATTGCGAAGATCCAACTCTCTAGTTGTGTAATCCGCAACGTGGTTTAGCAGAGCGACAGGGTTACCGACTTTGCGTAGTTTTGGCATGAACAAGAGGAAGATACGTAGCCACCTTCGCATTCGCTTTACATCTCGACGAAATGACTTCTCATTCTGAGCCTTGATGACTTTGATTACTACTTCCTCTCCAGTCTTCAAGCGCGCTCGGTGCACTTGTCCAACCGAGGCGGCAGCGATAGGAATCTTGTCGATTTCTTCGAAGGCATCGAAGAAACCCTCAGGCGCTCTCTTCTCTAGATTGTCAAACACCTCTTCTGACGGAATACTAGAAGCGTGCTGATACAACTGTTGCAACTGCCTACACTTTTCGACTGAAAGCAAATCGCTTCGCAGTGCAAATATTTGGGCAAGCTTGACGGCCAGTAATCCTTGGGACTGTATCCAATCTAAGTCTGCGGGACCAGACTTCAAAATCTGTCTCATGAACCTAACAAAAGTCAGGGCGCGCATGGTCATTGAATTGTTCTGTTGATTATCAATGCGTGTTTTCATGAATCTCAGTCGTAGAAAGAGAAATTGTCTTGCATACACGGTTTTATCAGTGCCATTTGAATCGCTTAATCATGAACGGATTAGTCCTTCACAAATCAGCAGACAGAGGTCATGCAAACCATGGTTGGTTGGATACTTTCCATTCCTTCTCCTTCGCTAGATGGTACAACCCTCAGCATTTGGGAATTGGACCATTAAGAGTCCTAAATCAAGACAGGATTGCCGGAGGTAGAGGATTTGGAGCCCACAGGCACAATAATATGGAAATAATCTCGATTGTATTGGAAGGGGCACTCGAACACAAAGATAGTAGTGGAACCCACTCAATTATCAAACCAGGAGAAATACAAATCATGTCTGCTGGAACGGGCGTCTCACATTCAGAGATGAATCACCTAAAAAATGGAATTACCGAATTTCTTCAAATATGGATCGAACCGAAAGAACAGAACACTCCCATGTCATATCAACAGAAGCAAATAAATCAAAAATTCGAGAATTCTCTACCGATTTTAGTAAGCCAAAAGCCTTCGGAAAATGATTTATCAATCCAACAAGATGTATCTATATTGGGAGGAGAGTTTTCAAACATCTCATCGGCCAAATACACAATTGATGGTGGAAGATGCGGATATTTGCATCTAGCAAAGGGCGACGCATCAATCAACGGAATTGACTTTTCCAGCGGCGATGGAGCCTATATTCCGTCAGGAGGAGAGATTTTTTTCAAATCAAAATCCGAAGAGGGATATTTCCTACTTTTTGATCTTCCGAAATAGAATTAATCAACAAATTTTCGCAGTACCTACTAACTTGCCGAATCCTTCGCCATTGTGAAATAGACCAATTAGCCCGAAGCATCTCAAGCAGAGGTACCCGAGCGGTCAAAGGGGCTGGGATGAGGTCCCAGTGCGTAGTGCTTCGCAGGTTCAAATCCTGCCCTCTGCACCATTATTTCATCTCAATTTTTGAGAAGACAATACCAGCAATCTCACCCGCTTCCAGCGGTTCGATTTCATGCTCCACGATAAGGTGACTAATCAGTCGATGTTGTTCTATGCGTCCGTGACATTCTGGACACTCCACGATTCGCGGAGCCCTGTAGCCAACAAATTCTGCTCTCCCCAGCGGTGTCATCAACCTAGTAGCAGTACGTACGATAACCATCCCAAACGCGAGTGAGAAAATTATGAATCCGCAGGTGAATCCTGAGAAAATAGGGGGCGGAGGACGATTTTGTAGCAACTGTATGTCATTGGCCACAAAGTTCTGAGAGGAATTTCTCATCTCAGAGATATCGATAATGTGGCTAAAGTTTTCATTTCTTACATTCAATATCAATTCAGCACCGTCATGATATTCTTCGATATCCAATTCTAGAGTAAATCTACCATACATGTTAGTGTTCGACTCTGTGCCTCTGAATGGATAACAGTCATATTCCTGACTTTGACAAACTATCTCCACATCGTTGTAGTTCACTGTAGTCCCGTCGGAGTATGTGACAATCCCACTGATTCGATAGGGCTCTGCCTCCACGAGAGATGGGGCCGCAAAGAACACTAGCAGAACGGCGAGCCAATGCGAACGCATGCATTGAGTTAGAAAGAACTAGTTTTCAATTGATGTTTGGAATTTTGAATCACATTCTACGACTACAG
>WTHI01000059.1:0-7535 GCA_011523185.1 Methanobacteriota archaeon | reverse complement strand
CCTTGCTGATGCCGCTTTTTTGCCGCTATTGGGTCGATTTCGGCTATGATGCAAACCGCCCCTGCGATTACAGCCGCTTTAGCCTGTGCTCCAGACATACCCCCTAATCCAGATGTGACATACAATATGCCACCAAGGTCCGATTGGTCCTGTAAATTAAGATATTTTCTAGCCGCATTTAGTATAGTGATTGTTGTCCCATGAACAATACCTTGGGGGCCGATATACATGTATGACCCAGCGGTCATTTGGCCGTATTGAGAAACTCCGAGGGCATTCATCCGCTCATAATCCATCTGAGTGGAATAGTTAGGAATTACCATACCATTAGTTACTATTGCAGTAGGTGAATCCTTCGAGGAAGGAAATAACCCCATTGGATGACCAGAATACATAACCAGCGTTTGGTCCTCTTGCATATTGGTTAGATATTTCATAGTAAGTAGGTATTGGGCCCAGTTTTGGAAAACTGAACCGTTAGTCCCGTATGTAACTAATTCATGTGGGAATTGTGCTACTCGGGGATCTAGATTGTTTTGGATCATTAACATCATGGCAGCCGCTTCTGGTGTCTTGGCTTCGTATTCGGAGATTGGCCTTGCATACATATCGTAATCTGGTCTAAATCTATACATGTAGATGTGACCATATTCCTCTAATTCTGTGAGAAATTCATCAGAAAGCTCTTGATGCCACTCTTTCGGAAAATATCTCAATGCGTTTGAAACGGCTAGAACTTTTTCGGATTCACTCAATACTTGAGGCCGGATAGGTGCGTGGGGGACGGATTCATCGAGGGGTTTCTTGTTTGGTAATACCTCTGGTAACCCTTGCCCGAAATTGACCATATATTCACCAACCTAGTCTATTTGTGTATACTTGGGTAATCTCACTCATTGCTTGGTTACATTCCTCGAGTAGATTTTGAGATATTGTTTGTAGAGAAATAATGTCATCTCCTGAGAGATGATCTATGTTAATTCGAACGTTAAACTCAGCCATTTTACAAGCCGATAATCCTAACTCCGCTGCTGAAGCTAAATCTGTTAGTGCGTTTGCGTTGCAATCTTTCGCTAATTTACTTAATGTATGCATAAATTCTACACTAAATTTCATTGTTTCTAATGGTGCTTCGGCTGCTTCTACCGTAGCCTTTCTAATCGCTATTGATCTAGCATTAGAGCCCTCTTCATCCTTAGGTAATCTATACGCCGCCATAACACCATCAAAAGCGCTTGAATCATTGTTTGCCAATGTTATGCACTTGGCAATATTATCTTCGGATTGGTTAATTATACTATTAGCGAGTGAATGCCCATCAATCCATTTATCGTTCTTGACCGTAAGTCGGGAAACCATAACCGAAAGGGAATGGCCATGAGCCAATGTCAATGCCGCAACGGAACCTCCACCGGGAGTAGGCTTTGAGGAGGATATAGAATTCAATATCTCCAAATATCCTTCATTCATTTTTTTTCCTCTCTATAGCCCATTCGATAATATTTCCATGGGGGTCGAATGATTCTAACCTGTCTAACATCAAGCCCTCTATTGCGTTTTCAACAAGGGTATCAACGTCTTGTATGTTTGTATCTGTATAGTGATTACCCGCATCCAGTATTGCTTGCAAAGGGACCAATCCGACCAATTCTCCGGCTACTGCCTCTAACCCTAATTTTGATGCCTCGAGCTTAATAGTCTCGGTTACATCATGTAATCCTGTGACGGAATAATCTAACAAATTCATAGAAACCTGAGCAGTATCTTCATTGTACATCCAACCAGCGGCTTGTAATTTTTCGAACATTCCAGGTGTCCTTAGAGCTGTGCCGTTTTCGTCTCTTACAGTCTCACCATTTTCGTCTTTTACAATAGTTCCACTAGTACGTATCTTGGATGCAATTAGATTTGCTTTGGATTTATCCGCGGTGTTTAGATTCACATTGTAAGCTATCAGGAAATTTCTTGCACCAGTGGCAGTAGCGCCCATTGTAGGTTGAAACTTAGCCGGTCCAAAATCAGGTTTCCAATCTGGAGATTCTAATTTCTTCTGTAATCCTTCATATTCTCCTTTACGGATATCAGGTAAACGGACCCTTGAGGGATATTGCGCTGATTTAGCGTATAGAAAAACAGGTAAAGAATGGGCATCAGAGACAGATTTAGCATATCTATTGGATAATTCAATGCATTCTTCCATCGTTACTCCTTTGATTGGGATAAAAGGGACAACGTCAACTGCACCCATCCTAGCATGTTCACCCGAATGATGGCGCATATCGATTAGTTCCAACGCTATCGAAGTACACTCTGTAACTGTCTGTAGTACTGATTCCGGATCACCTACCATAGTGACTACAGTGCGATTGAAATCTCTCCCCATATCGATATCTAACAGAGTAACAGATTTGTTATCCAATATAGGCTGAATAATTGAATCGATAATGGCCTTATCTTTGCCTTCGCTGAAATTAGGTACACACTCAACAAGGCGCTGTTCCATCGTCTTGATGGTAAAATTACCATTGATGAGCCTTGTCATTAACCATACAGACCTTCATGATTATTTCTAAGGGGGTCTTTTCTATTTTCCTCGATAGTGCTGAGCGCTAGAGAAAAGTCGGATTCAGTGACTAATTCTTGCCCCTCCGAGATTGCTTTCATACCAGCTTCCATGACCAAAGCCTTCAATTCAGCACCACTAAAACCATCTGTTTTATTTGCGATCTGTTTCAAATTTACTGATGTATTCAAGGGCATATTTTGAGTCAAGATTTTGAGAATTTTGTTACGCGCTGTACTATCGGGCAGACCAATCTCAATTATTCTATCAAATCTACCCGGTCTAAGTAATGCCTTATCCAATAGTTCTGGGCGGTTTGTTGCCGCTATAATTTTCACATTTTGGGTTGATTCAAAACCATCCATTTCAGATAGTAATTGCATTAGGGTCCTCTGAACTTCCCTATCTCCAGATGTTGAAGAATCTAACCTTTTTGAGCCGATAGAATCTATTTCGTCTATGAAGATAATTGCAGGTGCTTTTTCTTTAGCCAAATCAAATAATTCCCTGACTAACCTACCGCCTTCACCTATGTATTTTTGAGCTAATTCGGAACCTACTAAACCTAGGAACGTGGCTGATGTCGAGTTTGCAATTGCCTTAGCGAGCATGGTCTTTCCAGTACCTGGTGGCCCAGTTAATAGAACACCTTTGGGAGGAGTTAGTCCCATTTGTTCAAAGGCTTCTGGTTTGTTTAATGGTAATTCTATTGCCTGTCTTATGGAAAGAATTTCTTCCTCCATTCCCCCGATGTCGCTAAACGTTGTTTTTGGTTTTTCAACTATCTCGCTTGTCGAGACAAGAGGGTCCCATCCATCATTGAGGACTTCTATAATTGCCAATGTATCTTGATTTAACGAAACTCTGGCTCCAGGCCTAAGTAACTCACGATCTATTCTTGGATTAATAGAAACTTGAAAGATGGTTCCATTGGAACTTCGAACTATCGCTTCATTTTCGACTATATCTTGTATAAAACCAACAATAAATGGAGGTTCTTTCAAAACTCTGATTTCATCATCCAAACGAGTTACACGTTTTTTTAGTTGATTAACCTCATTTTCGAGAAATAATTTTTCTGTGAGGAGTTCTTGGGAATTCCTAGTAAGATCATTTACTACTGAACGCAATTCTATTATGCTGTGATTGGAAGAGTTAGTACCTCTATCGTCTACAGTCGAATCAGAGGTCATAATTATCGATAATATCCAAGTCGTTTTGACCTTTGCGACGCAAAGGTATGATGACCTACGTTCCGTCCCGACAAATATGGGCACCTGTGAGTTGTGTGGCGCAGACAAGGTTTCTACCTACAAAACCACAACTTCTGGGGCTCGTGTAGACGCTTGCAATCGTTGTATAGATAGACTAGGATTATCAAAGCCTATGCCTGCAGTGAATACAAGGACCTCAAGTCCACCGAAATCAACCGGTAGAATTTCTGGCCCTAATATTATGCATAAATCAGACCGAGAATTGGCTCCCGATTTTCACAAAAGGATAAAACAAGCCAGAGAAGAAAAAGGATGGGACCAAAGAGAATTTGCTAGAAGGATGAATGAGAGGTTAAACATCGTTCAGCGAATAGAAAATGGCAATCGCCCCACGGACGCATTAATCAAGAAGATTGAGAAAGTTTTGGATGTAGAATTATTGATTGAATCTATGGCATCAAATACACGACAGACATCTACTCAAGGCTCTAGGAATATGACTATCGGTGACGCATATGAAGACCTTTTCTCAGGGAGGGAATGAGTTGGATGATATTCCTTTACATGTGATTCATTTAAATCAAGATGACCCACGAAAATGCACTAGTCGGAAGCTAGCAAAACGTGGTGGCTGTATACTCCATACCAACCTGAAAAAATCGCCGAAAAGAGGGTTATTGTTAGACCCCCTATCCGGGATTTTAGTCGGGCCCGATGATCAACAATCAATAGAACGCGGCTCTTCAATCGTCAGTTTAGATTGTTCGTGGAAAGAGATTGAGCCCTCATTGAAATTATTATACAATTCAACTAATTTGGAGGGACGAACCCTACCTGTAGTATTGGCAGCTAACCCAGTATCTTGGGGCAAGCCTGGAAGATTATCTAATGCAGAAGCCTTTGCGGTTTGTTTGACTATCTTTGATAGATGGGACCAAGCAAGGGAAATCATGGCCCCATTCAAATTCGGTGATGAATTTTTCAAGTTAAACGAGCTTCCTTTAGAGGCATATTCCCAAGCTAAATCCAATATGGAGTTAGCAGAAGTTCAGTGGGAATTTTTCGATAAGCCAACCGAAGACTAACGTATACCAGAACCTGAATCTATGTCTGAGTCAGTGGTTAACAGTGTCACTTTTCCTTCAGAGTCTTCTGCGGCCAACATCATTCCTTCGGACATAATTCCTCGTAACTTTCTCGGTTTGAGATTGGCTACAAAGACGACCGATTTGCCAACTAATTCTTCCACAGCATAGTGAGATTTCAGCCCTGCGCAAACTGTTCTCGTTGAATCCGGACCATCCTCTATGGTTACTACGTACAATTTGTCCGCGTTTGGATGATTTTCGACATTGATAATTTTGCCTGTTTTCATTTCCACTTTCATGAAATCTTCGAATTCGATATAAGGCCCCTCCTGAGTATCAGGGCTCGCTATGTCGGCTTCGTTCTTGAGTATTTCATCTAGGTCGAGTTTAGCAAACAATGCCTTAGGCTTATCTCCGGACCAGTTTAGAGGTTTGTCAAATTCCAAGGCCGAATCCCACAATTGATCCTCTGCTAGCCCTGTTTCCCCTAGAGATTTCCATAATTTCTCCGCTTGGAACGGCATAAATGCAGCGGTTAAAATTGCTAATGATTGGCATGCTCTCCAACATGCGCATAAACAACTGAGTGAATTTGACCTCTGTTCTGAATCCTCGCTGTTCAGATAGGCCCATGGTTCAGCCTGTTGTAGGTACGAATTTCCAGATTGAGCGATATTCATAATATGTCTGAGAGCTTCTTTGAATCTTTGTCGTTCCATTGAATCTATAGCAGATTCGATACACATTCGAATATGGTCGTAAAACTTCTGATGCAACTCAGGATTGTCAAATTCAATTAATGGGTTTGAAGTCCCTGATTCTAATCGATTCGTTAGCGTCAATACTCTATGTACAAAGTTACCATAATTGCCGATTAATTCATTATTCACCCGTTCGACATAATCTTCCCATCTAAAATCAGTATCGTGACCTTCAGGCATGTTGATTGTCAGGTAATATCGCAAAGAATCAGGATCGTATCTCTCTAGGAATGCAGGTAGCCAAACACCATGTTTTCTCGATTTAGAAAATTGCCCACCTTGTAGCATTAGATATTCGTTAGCAGCTACATTATCCTCTAGATGCAATAACTCATTGGAATCCCTTGAGCGATTCAATCCCATCAAAATTGCAGGCCAAATTATTGTGTGGAATGGGATGTTATCCTTGCCCATGAAATAAATATGTTTGAGCGATTGACCTGGTTTGTCTATCCACCAATTTTCCCATGCAGAATCTCCATCTGGATGTTCTGAAGCAAATCTTTCCGCCCAAATTCTAGCACATGTGTAGTACCCTTGTACTGCTTCAAACCATACATATACTCGTTTATTGGTCCATTCTTTGTCTTGGATTGGGACATCTATACCCCATTCTAAATCTCTAGTTACCGCTCGTGGCCTAAGGCCCATATTTAGCCAATTTTTTGTCATTGCTCTAACATTGGGCTTCCATACATTCTGACGAGCGGATGAATGAATTTCTAATTCTGATTGGAACTCATTAAGTTGGTAAAACAAGTGATCCGTATCTCGTATCTCGATCTTGGCATCAGGATTGGATTTAGACCTCGGATTCTTCAGTTCATTTGCCTCATAGGTAGAACCACAAGAATCACATTGATCTCCACGAGCGTCTTCATTTCCACAAATAGGACAAGTTCCCATAACATATCTATCAGGGAGGAATTTAACGACACCTGATTCGGTGGTTTCGCAATACTGTTGCATTGTTTGTTTTTGTAAAAGGCCTTCATTCAATAAATCTAGGAAAACTTCCTGCACTATCTCCTTGTGCCTCTTATCGGTTGTTCGATTATACAAAGCGCCACCGAACTCCACACCCCTAGAATCTATATTTGCATTCCATGAACAACCTAAATCTGCCAGTGCTTTGGAATTGATCTGATGAAATTCGTCAACTACAGCCTGCGGAGAAATGCCTTGTTCTTCTGCTGTAACAGTGATTGGGGTACCATGTTCATCGGACCCACTACACATCAGAACTCTCCTACCTCTTGCTCTTTCGTATTTGTACTGTATATCAGCGGGTAGAGAATTGCCTGCTACGTGTCCAAGATGTAGGGGCCCGTTAGCATACGGCCAAGCCATGAATATGGTTGTGTACTCCATTAAGACCACCATGCAACGTCTCGTGGACGTTATCCTGTCGGACAGCATCATATTTATGTCTGCGTCGCTTCGAGTGGTTCCGGAGTACGTATTGCTGTGACCCACACTGTACCCTTGTTCTATCCGGATTCTAATCGGAATCCAGAGGTGAGAAGCCCTTGAATCCCTGGACACTACTAACACTCTACGCTATTCTTGCGATTGGAGTATCCTTCCTTTGTAGCATACTAGAAGCTGTCTTACTCTCTACAACGAGAGGTCACGTAGTAAGTATGACTGAATCCCATCCAAAAAGCAGTAAACTATGGATAGGATACAAAGATGACCCAGAAAAACCCCTTACTGCCATCCTTACTCTCAACACAATCGCCCACACGGTTGGCGCACTAGGAGTAGGTAGTCAGATCGCTAGAATATACGCGGACGATACAGATTATGACTTGATTCACGGAGTTGCTTCTGCGATTCTAACATTAGGTGTGTTGTTATTTTCTGAGATTTTGCCAAAAACCATTGGTACATTATATTGGAGAAAACT
>WTHI01000101.1:0-7659 GCA_011523185.1 Methanobacteriota archaeon | reverse complement strand
CCTGGGCCTAGCGATTCGGATTGGCGCAGTCAAATTGACTATGCCTGATCATCAGATAATTGGCTCCATTGAGCCATACCTAGCTTGTGTTTTTCAGTATCCACTCGCATATTCCGACCAGCAATCATCAGCAAGGTGTCCGATTCGTTTAGAGCAAACACTGGAAGACCTGTTTGTTGCCCAAGGGTCTCAATTCGTCGTCGACAAACATCCTGTTGGCTAGGCATATGAGTAAGTGAACCAAGATCTACAATCACAAGATTACCCTGAGCTAAATTATGAGACATACCATCTAGATTCAATCGATGCAAATCATCGGGTTTAATGTAGTGAACAAAACGTTCAGCCTCGCCGATTAATTTGTGCGTTCTCTCGGCCCATATTTCCTTGCCCAAATCATGGAATGAATCGTTATTCTGTGGCCCAGGGTCGGCTGACCGAGGAGGCCTCTTTACCTGTTCTACCGACTTAGAAGGGTCGGGTAGTCCAAGTAATCTGAATAGATTAACCACAGTTACTGGAGAAACTCTTCCGCAATGAGTGCTTCGCTAAAGTTGAGCAGTAAAGAACGGTTATTGACAGTCCTGCTAATAGCCGTCACTCTTCTTCGTTAAGTGACTCGGAGTCTTCCAATAAATCATTGAAAACATCGTCATTAACCACTTCGGATGATCTTGCTTGCTCGTACTCTTCATCGAGTTCACTCATCTGTAATACTGGTGCTTCCTCCGGTACAACTGATTCAGTTTCTTGTGCCGTTGGCTTTTCTTTTGTTTCCAACAATTTACTTTCATCGTTTCTTTTTTGTTTTTGCACACGCCTCTTGGCTTTGTCCTGACTGAACGGGTCAAATTCAGGGTCATCAAAAGCATCATCCATGGATACTTTACGTCCGCGCTTTGCTTCTGCAGGGGCTTGTACCAAATCGTCGGGTTGGCGCATTTTGACATATGCAAAACCGCCGCCACCGGCCAAGATTATCAAAATCAGAACTATCATGATTGGAGAGGCGAGTAAATTTCCAAAGCTAAATGGCGCTTCCTCTATGTTCAAGGTAATTATCATTGAATCAGATAACTCTTCATCCATCACAGTTAGTTTCACAGATATTGTACCGGATGTATCGGTTTCCCATTCAAACCACTGCCCCACGTAATCTTCGTCATCTGAAGGATTACCATTTCCATCGCTATCGGTTGTTACATCCAAATCCCAAACGTACCTCAATGTTTCAAGGTCATGACTTGAATCAGTTGTAAGATTCGCACTGAGAACAACGATATCTCCAATTGTTGGATTTTGATTACTCACCATAGCATATGCATCCGGTTTTACATTGTTTACTGTGATTGGAATCTCTACTGATGCGGACTCGCCATCATCGTCTGTAGTGTGGAAAATTATTGCTGATGGTGCCTGTTGGGCATCTGGCCAAGAACCAATAAATTGATTTCCATCGAAATCACAATCATCGTCTGAATCACCTATTTCATCGCTATTTACTTCCGGGTTAAGATCGAAACAACTGACAAGGTTTTCTAGATCCCCGACAGTGTCCCAAACACTAGCAGAGATGATCATTTCGTCGTCTTCTTTTACAGGTAGCGGGTTGCTGATTGGGTCTATTTTTGGAGCGACATTCACTACTTCAATTGCCACGACTAAAGTCTCGGAACTAGCATCGTCATCGTCGGTCACCACGAGTGTTGCAAGGTGTAATCCGGAGGTTTTGTAGGTATATTCGATAATCGAATTTTGGCCGACGCTTTCTAGCATTATCTCAGGATGATCCTCAGCATCTGGCGACCATAAATGGACTAGATTGTCAATGTCATTTTGGGAGTCCTCAGCAGAGCCCCTAATCTCAATAAGGTCACCTTCATTGATTGTATAGACTCCTCTAGAGTCTGGAGTTAGTCTAGTATTTGAAAACCATATTTCTGCCTCCAATCCAGATGGGGCGATATTTGTCACTACAACCGTCACTTCTTTCGTAGTAGTTGTTCCATCATCATCTATCGCAATTACCTCGATAGTGTAGTTTCCTTCTTGAGTAGGGGTAACTGTACACCTCGCGCTAACGGTACTCCCTTCCTCACAAGAGGCCTGCCAGGATATATCAACAGGTGAAGTTGGATTGTTCGTATCTATATCTTCACGATCGGTGACTTCAAATGTCACGGAAGAAAGTACTGGAACAGAATATGAAGATGCGACAACAACAATTTCAGGAGGGCGATTTAGTACAATGAAGGTATCTTCGATTGTATCTGTATCGCTCTCGCCATCTGTAGTGATCAATCGAACTAGATATTCTCCATCATCCTCCCATACTAGGTCATGGACACAATCATCATCCTCTATGGTTTCTATACTACCGGATGTTGATTCAATCTCAAACACACATTCTACGCCTCCGCCATCTGGATCAATTGATAATGATGCATCAAGAGTCGCAGTCTCATATGTTGAAAGAGGAGAATTCGTCGTCAATTCTGCAACAGGCAATCTTCCGATGTAGATGCTAAACAAACCTAGGTTATTGCTTCGATTTCCATCATTTGTTATTGCTTCTGCTTCATCGACAATGAATTCTAACACCGCATTGCCAATGGGTTGGCCTGTGGGTACTTCCCAATCCAATTCTACTCGCTGTTCTTCCAAACTTGCCAATCCGGGAACGTAACTTGTGGAAGATACACCGTTGGGGCCAGTTACTCTTAGGTCGGTTTCTGGAGAAGTCAGTATGCCCCTGTTTACGACTGGCACACTGAATGTTAGGATATCTCCGGGAACCGCGTTAAATCCGATTGCTGGATTCAGGCTGACGGTCCGGTCCCCCCTAGTTCTCTCTATGCTAACTCCAGCTGCGTTTGCTACCAAATCGACTGGGTGAACATTCGGGTCAATTATCAGAGTTGTAGTCCCAACTTGTGGAAAGTTTCCGTCAATCCAAGCAATAACTCCGTGTGATCCATGTTCGGTTCCTCCATCTGATTGGTCTGGGTCATTTCCCGTATTGAAATCAACAACGAACTGACCATAGGAATCAGTAGTGAAAGTTCTGATGTCTTCATCAATTTCGAAGCGGAATTCTACATTTTGATTTGACACTGGATTCCCCGTGGTGTCAGTCAGCGAAACCGTCGCATCCATCTGCATGTCTAGAGGTGATAACTGGAATTCGACATCAACGTCTATTTCGTTAATCCTAGAGGATTTTTGGTACCAACTTAACTCATGGGTTGCGATGAACCCTATACTTTCAGTTGTTGAACTTTTGATGTCCTTACTTATCGCTGGACAATACCATTTGTATCCGGTTTCGTCACCATTTGAGTCCCGTGTTGTGATATTATAAGATTGAGCACATCCACTGTATGTTATTCCTGAACTTCCTCGTGAAACTACTTCCCAAGATGTGCTGTTGGTAGTGCTTGTATCGGATGGAATGCTGACGTAATCACTGCTTCCTGAATATGTTGTATCCTGAGAGTAAGTTGTCTCCCAAGTTTCTCCAACACTGATTGGGAAATCATATCCTTCCAAAGCAGGATCGTATTCGTTAGTTACAACTAAATCTGCTACGTTGATAGTGTAGGTCCACCACCAAATTTGATAATCAAAATCGATGTCTATGGTAGCCTCTTGTTCAATTGATGCCAAATCAGAGGCTCGGATTATTTCGACTGTATCTATTTCTATAATCAAGTCACCATCATTGCCAGATAATTCGATGTTTTGGGCCTCGTACTGGCCCTCTGATTCAACTTTGTACACCAAGGTCGAAACTCCTTCGACAGTTGTGGTGTAGATATCTGTCACTTGGGTGTCTAGATTTCCGCTTAAGGTCTCGACATTGGTAGCAACTCCACTGTCTGCGACAAAGTCTCTGACATCTAGAAAACCACTGTAATACCAACGATCCCCTATTCGCCAATCTGGAACATCAACAAGGCTTACGGAATTACGATTCACGTCACTTTCTTCTAATTCTTCAGCCAGTTTTTTGTTCTCCTCGACTTCTCCGATAAAACCCATTGCAGGCGCAAAAATTAGCATCAATATTACAGCAAATCCGTGGAATTTGTTGCCTGACACAGAACTCCGCACTCTTGGTCGACTCATCAACTTCACTCTGACGCGGACTTACCGAGTCTAGATGATAAATCTCTGTTTTCAGAGTAAATCGGCTAACTCATCTTGGATGAATTGTACAGCTTCAAGAATCTCTGACTTGTCTCGAGCACCTGTAATTACCATCTTTCCGGAACCGAAAATCAGGCAAACTACTCGAGGATAATCGAGTCTGTAAATTAGACCTGGGAACTGCTCTGGTTCGTATTCTACCTTGTCGAAAGGTAGGTGGAAGGTCAAATTATTGAGATTCAATCTGCGTGGCATTGTTGCTAGTGGTTCCCCTTCTCGAATTCCTCGGATTCGCGGGTCCTCTGCTTCTACTTCTTCGTCCGTAGCGGCACGAATTCCGCCTTCCACATCGATGACTCTTGTATGGTTATCATCCATTCTAGCGGTTCCGAAGTAATCCTCTGGGTAGTGTAGAGCGTAGGTTGCAACCATATTTTGCACCTCAATTTCTACGTCATCTAATTCCCATGTCTCGATACCAGCGGCTCTCAAGTCGCCGATCATTCTCTCGATTCCAGTGTGGATGTTATCCTTGTTCTTTCCACCAGTACAAACAGCTCGTCCCGAGCGGAACATTAGGATGGCGAGTTTAGGATCTACAACACGGTAGACTACACCAGGGAATTGTTCTGGTTCATACTCGCAGTTCAGTTGGATGGCAATGTCGGGTAGGTCGAGTTCCTCCGCCACTCGGGTGGAGGCGACCACGTTTACGACAGTTAGTCGTTCTTCGTCGCTCTTCATAGGGGCTCGCACTTATGAACTCCTTATAAAGAATCGTCGTGATTCAGAAGACATTTAATATCGGTTTACTATACTCAGTACGTCGATTTATGGCAAGATCCGAACACCATCTGCTCCGAGCCGTGAAATCAATGGTGTTCCACCAGCAACTTCGATGGCTTCTGCAACTCTCTGTGGGTGTTGAGTAAGCGCTACCATACATCCACCTCCTCCCGCTCCGGTTAATTTGGCTCCAATAGAGTGAGGGCGAACCGCCTCAACTAAGGCATCGAGTTCTGGACTACTAACTCCGATGTTTTGCAATTTCTCATGGCATGCATCCATCGCCATACCAACCGCCTCTAGATTTCCAGCACCTAAAGCGGTTAATCCTGCTTGAGTAATCATTGCGATAGAATCCATTTCTTGGTGCTTACTCGGGTCTTCTTCTAGCAATTTTGCGACTCCAGCCACCATCTCTCCAGTAGGGGATCCAATGCCAGTGAATCCAAGCACTAACCAAGCATCCAAATCGTCAGGTAATTCGACCTGACAAACGGACCATTTTCTTTCACCTTCAGGGGTGACCATTGATGCATCGAATACGTGCTCAGTGCCTGTGACTTGTTCTCCAGCCACAACAACACATCCACCAAGGGCGCTGGTTGCCGTATCCGTTGGGCTCGCTCGTCCGAACTGGGCTTTTGCCTCGGCAGCATGGCCAATTCTGGCTAATTTGATTGAATCTAATTCTGCATTAGCATCCATCATCCGAAGTACAGCCGCTCCCATCGCATTGGAAAGAGCTGCAGAAGAGCCTAGGCCCGCGGCTGAAAACAACCCGCTTTCGATTGCGATTTTCAGAGGTCTTCCGCCATATTCGAAAACGTCATTCAGGATATGAGAAATGTGAGGGTGTTTTTCACTGTGAAAAGGCATTCCTTCAATTGTCCATGAGTCCGATTCGGTCAATTCTACCTCGACCCCTGAATCGATTGCAACAGCAACCGCCGGGTGGCCGTAGACTACTGCATGCTCCCCGAAAAGGATACACTTTCCTGGTGCGAAGGCCTTGACCATGTCATCCGCTAAGGCGTCGAGGAAATGAGGGTTGGGGAGATGGCTCGTGTTGTAATGGGAAAGCGGTTGATTGAAGGTCCGGCCACACTTGCGAGTACCATTCAGGCCCTAGGCCTGCAGGTGATTGATGATGGAGCACCCACTTCTTCAGACCTATGGCCCATTAGATGGGTGGATGATTCTCTTACTTATTGGAGGATTATCCATTGGCTTCTTCCTCTATCAGGTTCAATTAGCGATTCGGCTCGTAATGCTTGGTTCCAGCGATGACCGTTTTGACTCATGGGGGAAGAGAGTTTGGGAAGTTATCACCGGTTGGTTAGGTCAGAAAAGAGTCCTCGAAGACAGAGTCGTCGGAATTATGCACGTTCTGATGTTTTGGGGCTTCCTGATGCTCTCAACAGATATGTTTGACTTAGCCACTGCAAATTGGTTCTCCGGTGAACTATTACCAAGTGCCTTAGTTGGTCCTTGGAATGGAATCGTGGAACTAGGGTACACAATTGCACTAATCGGGTGTGTTGCAGCACTAACCCGGAGGGTAGTTTTCACTCCTGAGAAATTGAAAGGTAAATCTCAACTTGAAGGCAACTTCATTCTCTTTCTAATTATGACGATTACGACCACTTCATTCATAGTAGAATCCGGCGAGTCCCCTTCTTCAACCTGGGAACCACTTGGGTATTGGTTTGCCGAACAGGGAGTCACAGAAGGGCAAGTAATTGCAGCCTATTGGGCTCATATGTTGGCAATTTGTACATTCTTCGTACTAATTCCAATGTCTAAGCACATGCATCTCGTTATGGCCTTCCCTAACGTATTCTTCTACGATACTGAGCCAATGGCAAAGATGCAGCCACTAGCAGTGAATGATAGTGGCCAAGCCGTTCCTTTGGAAGAATTGGACATCGAGGCTTTTGGAGTTGCGAGTTACGAACAATTCTCATGGAGACAACTCATTGATGGCTGGGCTTGTACTACCTGTGCAAGATGTCAGGATGTTTGTCCAGCCTATGAATCTGGCAAGGCATTGAACCCAATGCAAATTGTACACGATGTCCGAGATTATGCTAATGACCACGCGCCGATTCTACTCAAGGGTGAAACACCTGATGAGAGTATTCTAGACCGAATGAGCGCGGATGCAGTGTGGGCTTGTACTACATGTCACGCCTGTGTCGATGCTTGCCCGGTTTACATTGAGCATGTGCCTAAACTTACAGATCTCCGTCGAAACGCTATGATGGAGACAATGGAATATCCAGAAGAATTGAATGTAGCAATGGGTAACCTAGAATCCGCTTCAAATCCATACGGATTCGGTATGCATGAGCGTGGTAACTGGGCTGAAGGACTCGACATCAAGATTGGAGAACCGGCAGAATACATCTACTTCGTAGGTTGTGCCGCAAGTTTTGACGAGAGGAATCAGAAAGTTGCACGAGCGACTATTGGTTTGCTAAATGAAGCTGGATTGGATGTTGGTATTCTAGGAATGCAAGAAGGTTGTTCAGGAGACCCAGCCCGACGTGCAGGAAATGAGTACCTATTCCAAATGCTCGCAGAAACTAATATGATGACTTTCCAAGAATTAGGAGTAAAGAGAATAGTTGCATCTTGTCCACATTGTTTCCATACTTTAGGAAAGGAATACGCAGATTATGGCGGTGCAGAATTAGAGGTATTCCACCACTCTGAAATACTCGC
>WTHI01000131.1:0-7757 GCA_011523185.1 Methanobacteriota archaeon | reverse complement strand
CCAAGGGACAGTGGATTTCGAATCCACCGCAATACCGGGCTATGCGATCTCGGCAGTAAGCCCGCCACCTGCGATTTGGTCATAAGTCTGACTAGCCTCCCTTGGGTTGATGCGAATTACGGTGAATCACGAAGACGGTGGTCCCAGCATAGTTGAGACTGATGAGCCAATAAGCATCGCCGAAGTATTGAACCGGCTTGACATTGCAAGTTCTACAGTACTTGCAGTACTGGGTGAAACTATTGTCCCTCATTCGTCAACAATAACTGAAGATATAGAAATCGAACTAATTGTAGTATCAAGCGGTGGTTAAGTCCCCACGAAGAATAGTTCCTGGTTCTTGAGTAACTATTTCCTCGTTTTTGCGCATTACATCTGCCTTGTTCCCAAGCAGTTCATACGAATTATTTCTGCATCTTAGAAAAGATCCTTCATACAAACCAATGACTGGAGTATTGTTGGTTTGGTGGTATTCACTGACTCTTCTTGCACGGGTTTCTCCAAAGTGTTGTTGGAATTCTCCGTCTTCAGCCTCCCGATACCAAATTCCCCCGGGGTGATAATGGGGATTAATCTGAAATGGAACGATACCAAATGTTTCGAATGAAGGAACCATTGTAATTGCCATATCATTGGTTGTCTGCATACTAGGGCAGGCTACATTTGCACCTGCGCTAACTCCAGCGTAAGGAACACCTCTTTGCAATACTGCCTCCCTAATTGGTTCAATCAGACCTCTTTCATGTAGAGCCCGGACAAGTAACCAGGTGTTTCCGCCGCCAACGTAGATTCCATCCATTGCCTCGATGGCGGCTAGTGGGTCCTCGAATTCATGTAACCCTACTAGTTCGTATCCAGATTGCCCAGCAAAGTCCTGCATCCTTTGTGTATACCCATCGTAATCATTAGAGGCAAATGGAACAAATACGACTCTTTCACAATCAGCAAAATTTTCTGACATTAAGTCACGATACAATTCTCTGCGTTCATCCGTGCCGATTCCGCCACTTCCTAGCAGTGCACGCATTTACTTCACCATTCAGACGTAGAAGTCATCAGCCTCAGCGGGCATCCCAAGGTGTTCCTCGATAGATCCACTGACTTCTATACTCGCGAGTAATTTCCTTGCGGTTTCTTCAGTCGTGTCTACGTCGATTCCAAGCGGCAAGCCCAGTGCTTCCTCAATCCAACGCGCAAGCCTGTCGGCGGCAATGACATCTGCTGAAGCACCAACGGTATCAGCAACTAATGCAACTGCTGGAACTTGATGTATTGAAGACAGTGAGACCAAAAGCCCAGCAACCCCAATCATTCCTGCTTCGGGTTGAGATTTACTAACTTCGATATCATTGGCTTGGAGATTGCTACGTACCTTTGCATCTGCACAAATCACGTGGATTGCTTTCTCTTCAACTTCAGAAGCTAGACCAGCCAAGACCAATAGTTGAGGAGTCGATTTTGCCATCTCCAAGATAGCCTGCGCAACCTCGTGTTGTCCTGTTGCAGTCATTGGCTGTAACTCACCAGTTACCGTCACAACATATCTTCCATCGGACAACATTACTCGATGGACTAGCATTGATGGTGGAGCGAGTAGTCCATCCTTATCCAAAGTAGAGTGAGGGGGCATATCTGGATGGAGTATTCTCGCAATTAGGGTCGAAGGATTATTTTCTACCAATGCGTCAACAACCAACTTGCCAACATTTCCTACACCTGGTACGGCTTCCAACAAAGCCACATGTTCAGGTAATGAATCCCCAATCAACCAATGTATCTGTGCACGACTCACTCGTCCTCCTCCTTTCGAGGAGTAGGCAATGATTCGATCCACTCGTCACTTCCAGCGTCTTCTCGCTGTCTTCGACGTGCTCCTTGAGCATCTTGTGGCGAGTATTTCATTGGTGCAGCGGAAGTCATTTTCCCTCCGCACTCCTTGCATTTTTCAACAAGTCCATACTCGCCACAAACGGTACACCGTTGTAGTCTCGTCCGAGCCATCCCGATTCCTCAGTAGGCATGTCCGCTTTCAGAGGTCTTTGAAGTTGTAGCATGCATATTGGCGAATTACATGCGTTCGATATCGATTGAGCCTTCAACCGAAGCGATTGATTCTGTGGCAGCGGTTTGAGCCCTTTCCCACATTCTTTCGGCTGTCTCGTAATCTGGGGCTCTGATATCGACCCTATACTCTGGGGCGCCATCGTAATGGCAGGTTAGTGTTGCATCTTCTTCGCCTTCAGCAACCGCTTCTGCGGCAAGAAGTGCATCTCGTATTGCATAAACACCCTCTGAATCCCAAACTTCGATGTTGAACTGACCACGAATCTCAACAAATGGAGGTATGATATTCTCTACCGCTAATTCGATTACAGTGGACATCCAATCTCCACTAAAGCCATTATCGGATAATGCAGTTTCAGAAATTGCACATTCCTCTAGGGCTCCATACAGGCTTCCAAAAATCTCAGTCATCTCTTCTGAAATCTCAGTGGTTTTTTCTTCATCCCATCCAGTTCTTTCAGCGACAACACCCATAATTTGGTTTGCACGTTGTTCATTCTTCCAACTCTGAATAGTGTCTCTTCGTCGTTCTTCTGAAACACTCTTGATTGACAAATCAACTCGTTCTCGATCTTTTTTGACTCCGATTACTTTGGCGACAACCCTCTGTCCAACTCGAATGTGGTTACGTATGTTTTTGACCCATCCAGAAGCCACTTCACCAACGAAAACGAATCCTTCACGGGAACCATATCCGTCTAGGCTAAGATAAGCTCCGTTTTCTCGGACATTACTGACCGTGCAGACTAGTAATTCGCCTTCTTCAGGCCAATTATCGTTGGTCTCAGCCATTCTAATTCAGTCCCCTTCACTCGAGGACGTCTACGATTGTGCTACCAACTAGCTCGGCTTTACCACCTGCAGGGCGGGCCAATGTGGAACCGCAAATTGAGCAGGAAATCTGGGTGGACGCCCTTTCGAAAATAATAGTCTCGTGACCACAGTCACGGCAGTTAACTCGCAAGAATTTTGCATCTCCCATGATATCACTTCTCCACGAGTTCAAACTTCTTTGCTCTCTGTGCGGCAGGCTGGTGAGCCTTTCCGGTCTCGGAGCAACGGTAGAGTAGGTTGACGCGCTTGGTTGGCTTTTCCCCAGAGGGCTTTGGGCGAGGGAAACCTCGGTATCCAGATGTAACCTTACGGAATCTTCGCTGACCCCATTTTAATTCGGAAGCGCGGCGCTTCTTGACTCGCTCGACTGTGTGCTCAGTATGCTTACCAGCCGACGGGCTGTAGCGCATTACCTTACGTGGCATCTTGACCATCACTGAGCACCTCAACGTCTTACGACGACGCGCCCACCTATGACCCATATTTGATTGTGTCGCGAGAAGGCGGGCGCACTCCAGGAGCGAAGTGTCTTATTTTTGCCTAAATTGAAGATAGTCAATTCAAAGAATCTCCCCCCGCTCCACCAGCCATGGTCTTCTGGGTGAATCAGGCTCTCCTGAGCACCACCCTGATGCTAGCGGCATTCTCTATGTGGAGGATGGGTCCTGCCTTCAAGCGTAGTAAATTCGCTGGACCTATAGCATTAGTCGGACTTGCAGGACTTCTATTTTTGCCTGAACAACCTCTGTATTTTGAATCGGATTATCATCGCTGTGAGTTCATTTCATTTTGTAACGACGATGGAAGGGAATATTATCTCAAAGTGGTTTTTTGGTCGTTACTTTCCATTTCTTCTGCATTTATCGGTTGCTATATGATAATCCGAGGCTCCCGAATATACTCAGAACGAAACCTCCCTGTCTTAGCAATTGGGTGGTTTTTCCTTGGATTGTCCTGGTGGACTATTGCCCAAAGCTCATGGTTTGCAGCCGCATATAGTAGACTAGATGTTCTCGCCTGGATGGTTTGTTTCCTCTTTGGTATCGCTGCCACTGTATACCTATTTTTCCATATCATTAGATTTACTGAGAAGATTACTCCAAAAGACCCACCAATTGAGCCCCTCGACGAAAATGAAAGGCGCTTGGTTACTGAAATGATTAGAAGAAATATAGGAGGTGGAAATTAATGGTTAGTTTTGACTTTTCATTTGCTGGTATTGGATCATTAGGAGCAATGACGCTAATCGCACTGGTTTTCCTTTCGTACTGCTTTGCAATACATCTAATCGTAACTTGGAATCCCTATCATCGTCCAGTTATTCCTCTGGTTTCTTCTCTAATTCTTAGCCTAGGTCCAATGTTAGCAATGTCAATGCAGAAAGATGGACACACTTCAATTTCGGAAATGCTAGAGGTAGCCTTCCTCTTTACTACATTGGGCTTAGGAGTAATCGTGCTTTGGATGCCATTTATTCTCGCATTCGTCACTTTTCAAATGATTATTGTGTCTAGAAAAAGTCCGTCGGAAGACCCCCTTATGGAGATGTTAGATAACTAACTCGAGTTTTTGTTTGCCTTATTTTGCAAGCAAACCCGTTGCAATCCTTTGGGTAACGCTCATAACAAGCCCGTCGGTCGCCGCGTTGTCCTCAGAGGTGGTAATCGTGTCAAAGGGAACTCCGAGCATGGGCAAGAAGCAAAAGTCCACGCATATTCGATGCCGACGCTGTGGTCGACATTCCTACCACAAGCAAAAGCGCGCTTGCTCTTCATGTGGCTATGGCGAATCTGCACGTCGCCGAAAATTCCGCTGGAGCAAGCGAAACCGATCTATGGCCCAGCACAAGAAGTGAAGACTTCGCTCCGGAAATGGCTAAGTCCTTACTGAATCAGCGAGAGACGATTCCCGATGTGTGGCATCATAGGTCTCGTCGGGCACCCAGATAGTCAGGTGGGGAAGACACTCTACGATGGCTTACTCGTTTTACAGCACCGAGGTCAGGATGCTGCTGGTATAGTAACCAGCGATTTTAGCAATATTTCGCACAGAAGAGCAAATGGTCTAGTCCGAGATGTATTCCGCCTTCGTCATATTCAAGCCCTTGAAGGTTCGATGGGACTAGGGCATGTTCGATACCCGACTGCAGGTTCTGCATCAGCCTCAGAGGCTCAACCATTCTACACCAACTCACCATTCGGTGTAAGTCTAGCACACAATGGGAATTTAACAAACCCAGAAGAAATCATTGATACCTTACTTGAAAGAGATCATCGCAGAATCAATACTAGTTCCGATTCTGAAGCATTACTGAACCTATTCGCAGCTGAAATTCAGCGTTCAATCAATGGCCGTAGAGGCGGATTAGATGCACTTAGTGATGAGGACGTCTTCCGGGCTGTAAGGGCCATTAACGATACTGTCGAAGGCTCATATTCAGTTGTTACAATGATTACTGGATGGGGTATGGTGGCCTTCCGAGACCCTCACGGGATTAGGCCTCTAAGTATTGGGACTTGCGAAATCGACGGATTTACTGAAACTTTAGTAGCATCTGAATCCGTCGCTATGAAGGCACTTGGATTCGAAACAGAAAGAGATGTGAAACCAGGGGAAGCAATTGTCGTTAGGATGGATGGAACTAGAAGTACAAGGATTTGTGCAGATTTACCTACTCATACTCCTTGTATTTTCGAATATGTTTACTTTGCACGCCCCGATTCTCGTTTGGACGGAGTGTCCGTTCATGGGGCAAGGTTAGCCATGGGTGCGAGGTTGGCGAATCGTATTGATGAAGAATTTCCAGATCATGCGATTGATTGTGTAATCCCCGTCCCCGATAGTGGCAGAATTGCTGCTCTTGAATTGGCTAGGGAGTTAGGTGTATCATATAGAGAGGGATTCGTAAAGAATCGATACATTGGTCGAACATTCATTATGCCCGGGCAGGCCATGAGAAAGGATTCTGTACGAAAGAAACTAAACACGATTAGACATGAATTTGAAGGAAGAAATGTACTAATTGTGGACGATAGCATCGTCAGAGGAAATACTTCCAGAAGGATTGTTGAGATGGCTAGAGAAGCAGGCGCAAAAAAGGTCTACTTCGCCTCAGCAGCACCACCCGTAGTTCATCCAAATGTGTATGGAATCGACATGCCTGCAAAGCATGAGTATGTCGCTCATAATCGCACCTCTGCAGAGGTTGGTGAAGCGATTGGTGCTGATTGGTTAATCTATCAAAAACTCGAGGATTTAGTTGAATCATGTTTGGGTGCAGGAGATAGTCGTCTTGCAAACTTTGACTGCTCATGTTTCGATGGTCGCTATGTTGCGGGCAGAATCGACCAAGCATATCTGGAATCCTTAGAAACCAAGAGAAAAGATTCTGCTAAAGCCTAAATTAGGATAATTTTCACTCGTCCATTTACCCGGCATTGTGAAAACCACTAACTCTGGGTTGAGGTTGTGAAGATTGACAGTTTGCCGACAATCGAGGCCTTTGCCGAGATTGAAATGCTTGAGGATGTGATATCTTCCTGTGTGCTCGGCAACTCTCGCTTTGCAGTAGGTACTATCGATGGTAAACTGCAAATTTTTGAGATAGATAATCTACTACAGGATGCCGATTTTGATTCAGCAATTATCTCAATAATCGAATCGGATGAGGAAGTTATCGCAGCATCGACTACAGGTCAAATTAAGTCACTTAATGAATCTCCTAGTTGGCAACATGAAATCCAATCAGGAATTGAACATATGATTTCTTTAGGCGATATAATCTGTATATCAGAAACCTCTGGGTCGATTATCTTCCTTAACTCAAAAGGAGATAAGCAAAGAACTCAATCTCATGGAGATGTAGATTGCCTGGTAAATTCTGTTGATGGTGGTTATTTTGCAATCGCAAAAACAGATGGGACTTTACTCCTTTCAAGCAAATCAGGAGAAATTCTACAAGAATCCTTTGCCGATCCTGAAGACGTTGAAACAATCTCGCAAATTTGTTTCCGTTCAGATGGTATTCTTCTAGCCTGCCGAGATTCTCTAGGTATGACACTAGACGAGCGACCCGAAAATCGTCTAGAGTGTTGGCACCCTCAGAGGGGACTTCTGCATACTACTGAGTTACCAGCCATGGCAACTAGCATTCTTGCAACCGAGGATGGTGCAATAGTCGGTTGTCAAAATGGAGCGATATTACGATTTAGAATTGGTAAGGATGTAGAGGAGTTACTAATTGTTGATAATTCGGTTTCTTCAATAATCCAGTGGGATCAAGATTTGATTATTGGCACTTGGTTTAATGCAATGAGAATATCATCTAGCGGTGAAGTAATCTGGTCCTATGAGCATGATGGTTTAGTTAGTGAAGTTCTGGCAATTAGTTCAGATTTAATCACGGTTATTGGTCGATCACCAGCGGGTCAAAACCCCGCTTCGGTTGTTTTACTCGAACCGAATTCCGAACCTATAATGCCCGAGGACGAGTCCTTTGTCTATGAGTTTAGCAACGATTCCCCAAATGAGTTTGCAGGCGGCTTGAGTGATGAAGAGATTGCCAAAGCAGAAGCACCTCCTCTTCCATCGAGTGAAACTAATGAATTGATGGATGCACTGGATGAGGAATTAGAGTACATCGAAGAAGAGAAAGTGATTTCTGAGGCTGATTTATTAGAAGATTTATCCGCATCTGCAAAAGCGATTAATCTTCCGCCTATTGCAGATGCTGGTGAGGATAAAACCATCTCAGCCGAAGAGGACAATACAGCAACTATTCTCCTAGATGGATCGAGATCATACGACCCAGATGGGAAAATTCAGTCTTATGCTTGGCAGGACTCAAAGGGCAATGTAAT
>WTHI01000069.1:0-2000 GCA_011523185.1 Methanobacteriota archaeon | reverse complement strand
TTTCATCTTATGGTGCGTTATTTTTAGCCATAATTGGCCTTTCTATGCTTAGAACGTATTTGCGTCATAGCGACAGAATTGAGCCTAGAACTATCTCAGTACCCAAAGATTTGTCCGGTAAACTAAGCCGCCCCTTCCACAAACTTGGGTGGCGATATGAGGCGCTGGCCGCAGACGTCTTCCTAATCCTTGCATTCGTTTTCTTGGTGGCGAGAGTTAGCATAGGTGAATCACTATTCACTTGGCTTCCAAATTATCATTTCGAAACATTATTCTCGCCAGTAATATCCTCCCCAGAATCTGGAAACATCCAGTCCCTAACTGGTAACCTTAGAATCATGCTAGGGCCTATCGTAGGACTAGGGTTAGTCATCTACGCATTCTTAGTATCAACTAGAATAGAAGATGATGGAATGAACTCCATGGAGATAGACGATTCCGAAGAAGGTCTCAGAAAGAGGTTCACCATTTGGGTTGGTGCTATTGCACTCGCACTAGGATTCACATTTGCTGGTGGCTACTATAAGATGGGAGAGATACTTTCATTCCCTGAATACACAAAAGATTGGAACAATGATGGTGTAATAGATTCGCCTGGAAGTTGGGACATTGTAGAAGGTACAGGTTTCGAAGTAACGCCTTTCTTCCTTGCTATGCTTCTAGGTTTGACCCTGTTTACTGCGGCTGTAGTAGCAGAGATAGTTAGGGGTAGCATTCAATCACTACCACGAGGTCAGGTAGAAGCAGCAATTTCTCTCTCTCTAAATCCCTACCAAAGACTTAGACTTGTGATTCTTCCACAGGCCCTAAGGAGTATGGTTCCTCTATTGAATAATCAATTCATGAACGTTTGGAAGAACTCGAGCTTGGCAGTCGTCGTCGCATATACTGACATATTTTACGTGATTTTGGTTATGATGAATAACGTAGGGCAATTGATTCCATTATTCCTGTTACTATTAGTGACATATCAGGCTGGAAGTCTTACCATTTCTGCTGTAATGAATTGGTATAATTCTAGAGTAACGAGTGTGAAAATATGAATTCTGAGCCTGAACAAAATACTAGAGTTTCTCCGCTGAAGGAGATTTCTAATTCAGTATCGGAATGGTATAACAACTTCTCACTAGTTGAATTCGAAGAATCCATAGCAGGGAAATCCGGTGCCAGTTATCTGGATGATAACTCGAGCAAAATCGTAAGTTACGTTACCGTTGGATTAGCGGTGATACTAGGTCTATTTGGCTCATCAGAATTCTTCACAGCCGATGGCCTTCTAGCGATGCTTGATTCTACTACAGATCAGGTTCTGAATGACGGGAGAACAGTTACTTCCTCGGAGTCTGCTCTCTACTCTGCAATCTCCGCACTTGCACTAATTATGGCTTGGTGGGTAACACTCAGTGTCCTGATTAAGCAAACTTTCCGAAAGAATCTTACAACCGCTTTACTCGGTATTTCTACCGCGTGGATTATTTTTATTGTAACCCGAGGACTCAGCCATTTCATCCTAATCGAAGCCGACTGGGTGGTTGTATGGGCAAACAGAGACCTAGTGATGATGGGTCAACTGATGAAGGAGCAAATGACTCAAGCACCCGGTTCACACATGTGTATCGATGTAAATGACTGCTACGGAATAAACCAGAATTTCAGGTTATGGTGGACTACATATCTTTCCTGTGTTTTGATTGGCGCGGCATACGGGACTTCAGATAAAAATCCTCTAAAATTCGTGATAGGGTTCGGAATTCTTGTCGGAATAATTTCTTTGTTAGCAACTAATTCAACCGAGGTTAGTTACAACACAGACACTGTAATGACAAAAATTGTCATTTGTATTATAATCACATATGCGTCCTTTGCTTTGAGTTATTATTATTCTAGTAAATCTGAGGAATATTTGGTAAATAGATTCAGGTCTTATTTGATGACCTATGCTGTTAGTATCTTTTTCTTCGCGATAATCATAATGGATCCACCAGAATTCGTAAAGAAAT
>WTHI01000018.1:0-2004 GCA_011523185.1 Methanobacteriota archaeon | reverse complement strand
GCGCCTATTCCTGCCGGAGGCAGACCGCACCCTATGCAAGCGCTGATAGAGCGAATTCGTTCAGTTTTCTTGGAAATGGGCTTCTCGGAAATTGAGGGAGATTATGTTCAATCAGCGGGGTGGAATATGGATGCTTTATTCATCCCTCAATCTCACCCTGCAAGAACCATGCAAGATACATTCTATCTAAACAATCCAGAGAAGGTAGAAGTTGCACCTGAAATGCTCGACCTATGGGCTAAGGTGCATGAGCACGGACATGATACAGGAAGCAAAGGATGGGGGGTTGAATTCGACAAAGAAGAAGCTCAAAAGGGCTTACTAAGGACACATACGACGGTCAATACAATACGTCATATTGCAGAAAATCCACATGTCCCAAGTCGAGTTTTTGGCATCGGTCGTGTATTTAGACAAGAGACAATTGACCGGACTCATCTGCCTGAGTTCCATCAAATCGAAGGAATAATCCACGAACCAGATGCCAATCTTCCAATGCTAATTTCTACCCTCAAAACCTTCTACGCAAAGATGGGATACCCCGATGTTCGTGTACGTCCTGCTTACTTCCCTTACACCGAACCATCGGTAGAGGTCGAAGTTTACTGGCGTGGTGAATGGCTAGAACTAGGCGGCTCGGGAATTTTCCGGCCAGAAGTCACTGAACCACTTGGTACCGAATGGCCGGTATGTGCGTGGGGGATGGGTCTAGAGCGTCTTGCAATGCTTGTACTAGGATTGGATGATATCAGAGAATTATACCAACCGGATCTTGAGCGTCTTTCAAAGATGCCAATTCTATGATTGGCTATTTTGCTAATCTTAAGAAGAATTTTCGTCACTCTTTTCGACAATATATTGGATTGTTACCTTATCCGTCGTTGTCACATTTTCGCCGCAATTTGCTTCCATCATGATGACTAAATTTTCTTCCAATTCTGTGAACTCCATTGCAAAATGGCCATTTTCATCAATTGCTACATTCAAACTTGATTCTTCAATATCTGAATCGGACCATAAAAACTCACAAGTTTCAATCGACGTGTGTGATAGATTACCACTAAGAATAGCGTCACTTCCGTAATCAATATTGGTTGCAAAATTATCAAGAATGATTTCAGTAACTCCTTCTTCAGGATATGAAATTGTAAATTCAGTTTCCCACTTTGTTTCTTGGTATAGGTAATCTCTTGCTAAAATACTTAGTGAATGAGTACCTGCATTTAGTCCGGTAATATCGACTACATATTGTCCGTTTTCATCGAGGTAGGTATCTGGTAATTTTGCATTATTCAAAGACACTTCTAGGTGTATGTCATCAAGGGATTCGTCATTAACCGATACTGTGATGCTTGTGACCTCGCCTACTAGAAAGTCACCGGGTTCTTCACCGGTAATTGTTGGGGGTTTATCTGAAACATCGGTTTCTACTCCAAGAAAGAAAAGTCCTAACATGACGCTACCAATCATCAAAAAAGCCAATGTCAAGCTTCGGACCTGCTCTTTATTCATACAACTTCCTCGTATATTGAACCTAAAAAGTCAACTTGCATTTTTCTTGTGCGCGCCTAGGATGCATATGTTTTCTAAAAATTCACTCATTCGCTAGATTTTGTAAATCTTCCACGAAGAGGTCTAAATCCCAAGCGGTCCCAGTCCAAGCCAATCTCTTTCTAAGTTGTTTATCTAGCACGAATGTAACGGTTGAATGTCCTATTTCGTAATCCCCTAACGTCTCCTCGTGAGGATTAGTTTCCTCGCCATCTGCAGAACCTTCAAGGACGCAAGATAGGTAATTTCCATTCGGTCGCTCATAGCCCTCATCACACATACAATGAGCGCTCGAGCCTTCTCCCATTACCCAGCCGTGACCATTACAATCAACGCCTACTGGAAGCAGAGAAGTGTTTGCTCCTGACTCTACCCAAGCCAGGTGGTCATCGTAAGTGGCGAATTCCTCAAGATAGCCTTCTTCTGATTCTTGCCAACTCCAAGATGTATGGT
>WTHI01000138.1:0-2015 GCA_011523185.1 Methanobacteriota archaeon | reverse complement strand
CCAGATCGATTTCAAAGTTCATTTGATTTAGCCAAGATTCATTCATATCGGCAAGTGCATTTGCTGTCCACTCATCGGTCTCTGCAGGAGTCAGACCATCTGGAGGGGACATTTGGCCCAACAAATCAGACTCATCCAAGTGAGAGTCTTCCAGAAGCAATGTTCCATCGTTTCTCCCAGTCAAAACTGCTAGATTAGAATCTACAATTTCGTCATCTTGACAAACATCCCCGCAGCCCTTTGCGAATGAATTCCTACCAACGAAGTCACTGAATCGGTGAAACGCGTATACTGCTATTGCAACTGCAGAGAAATTTTGCATCTTGTCTACTCTATTTCTCCACCAATGATGTAGGCCGAAAATACCAGTAGGTAATATGGCTAGAGCGGCTGTAACTTTGTCAGATTTTTCTGGGTCGTATTCCTTACGTTTTCTCAGCCGGTCGATCTTCCATTTTTCATATGCATTCCCAATTCCTTCTGGCATAATCATTAGAACTGCTACAAGGAAAATATAGGGCATTACTCCATCCAATGCAGAATAATTTGAACGACCAAGGGGGAATCCTATTCCTATCAATACAGGTGAAGATAACGCTCTAACAAATCCTACAACCAACGAGCCGATAATAGCCCCTGGAATTGAGCCAATTGTTCCGAGAACAATTATCGCGAAGGAAGGGAGGAGGAGGGTAAATGCCGTTTCTGGATTAAATCTCAAAGTCATAGCGAAGATTGCTCCACCCATTCCTGAAATTCCCGCAGATAGGAATGCACTAGTCATGTGCACTCGCTCTACATTGATTCCACTACTTGCAGCCAATTCCGGGTTATCCGCAACAGCCCTCATTCTTCTTCCCAGTCGAGTTTTGTTCAGAAGAAACATTAGCAATAGTACTGCGGAGAAAATAACTGCTGGAACCGCTCCTTTGTAGTATGCATAATTAGTTGTGGCTTGAGTAACGCAATCTGCAGTGGTGTCATAGATTTCCAATGCCGGTTTTGAAGTGTCACTAACTATGCGAGTTAGTACCGTTTCTCCAGTAGTTTCATCGACGGTTTCTTCACATGTCCACTGGGTGTAAGTTCTGCCTTCATCAAGACTTCTATCTCCTAAATTGAAGCGAAATTTAGTTGTCGGAAGTTCCCAGCGAAGATTTGGCATTCGCCAATCTCCTTCTGGCTCGAACATATTCCTCCCAGAACCAAATCTCATGTAAGTCAGGGCTCGAAGAATCAACGCTACTCCCAAGGATGCTATCATCATCACTTGCGGACTTGCTTGGGTTTTACGGAACCCCTTGTAGACCAAACGATCAATTATGATTCCAGCAAATCCAGTGAGAATAAATGCAGCTAGAAGGGTGTAAATTAATACTGACCAAGTTAAAACTCCATCTTTGGTTGTATTCAAACTTGTCATTGGGAAAAAATAGTCACTCCAAATCATAATCATCGAAAGATACATTCCAATCATGAAAAGTTCAGATTGGGCAAAGTTCCCGTATCGCTGAACTTTGTACGTCAGAGTAAGTCCAATTGCGATAGCAAGGTAGGTTGATGACCATGTTAGTGTACCAGTGGTAATTGATACCAAATCGAGAGTGAATCCGGCGCTTGTATCAAGCCCTTGGAATAGTAAATCAAGAGAATAGAAGGTTACTGCTACCATGAAAAATGGAGACAGAACGAGAGAAAGCGTTCTCAAAGGACTGCTTGGAACATCATCAAAAAGCACCTTAATTACAACAAAACCTGCAGTTATTGATTCGATTAATTGAAGCAACCAAACCATATCATTTGGCAGTGCATCTCCCAATAGCAAGTCTAAGATATTCAAAGATCCATATCCATTCAGAGTTCCGAGATAATTCGCGTCAACGAATAATAAGACTGCGAAAATTAGTCTTCGAACTCCTTGAGGAAGTTCGGAAAATTTGTCTCGGGCATCATGCAGCATACTACTACACGTACCCTAAGTTGACATGAATAAAAAGTTGGGGCAGTGCGGCGGG
>WTHI01000039.1:23835-27556 GCA_011523185.1 Methanobacteriota archaeon | reverse complement strand
TAGCACCAACCATTCTTGGGAAACGCCAGATATTCCCTGTACCAATTGCTGCACCAATAGTCGCGAAGATCAGACCTAAGCGGCCACTAAACTCGTCTGAGCCACCTTCTGCCATCAGACATCCTCCTCATCGACCAGGTTACTTTGGTCATCGGGTAAACCAATTACTCCGCCTTCGTCGTCGAACATTGCCTTGAGGGTAAATCCGAGACCGCCCCAAACCATAGTTGCGATGAAAGCGAACATCAGCAATGCCATTATTCCCGAACCAAATGGTGCTCGATAAGGAATAGATAATTCGTAATAATTCGCAGTATCTGCGTCAGGATAAGTGAATGGGAATGCACCATTTGTAGTCCCCAATTTTGCTTTGTATTGAATTTTACCAACCGAGGTATCTGGGAGAGGAACATGAGCTACTATTCTACTGCCATTACTTCCATCCAGTAGAATACAACTTTCTTCTTCTTCCATGAATGGTGACTTACTCCAACTCACTGAAACCCACTCAGTTGGACCAAAGTCATCCTGTTGGCGAGTTGGTTCCACTAGCCTCCACATCAAGTGGGTGCGATTGATATCCGAAGTGAAAGGGAATGTTGAGTCGAGGCACATACCAATTGGGATGTCTCCTCTTGAAGGAACGATTATTTCGGTAGGAGGGTCTACCCATTGAGTACCGGTGGTGTTCTCTATGCCTACAATTGCTCTGTAGCGAGGATCATCGGCAATCTCAATCATGTACCATGGAACTCCGACATTGCGGACTGCGATATGAGCGATATCTTCGGGATATTCATGGAACGCATTGCCAATTTCCATAGTGTAGCAGTAGGAATTGTGTACACCATAGTGCCAATCACAGAAGTCTCCTGTTGTTGGGTATAGGTCAGAGGATTGCATAGGTGCGTAAGCAGTCATATCACCCATTACATATCCGTGGTATTCGAGAAATTCTTGGTCTGGATTTTCGCAATTAGTGCAATGACCCCAAGGCCACAGTACCAATTCTGAGAAAGAATGCCAAGTCAGAGTGGCCTTGAATTCAGATGCACCATCACCGTCATCATCATTCATTTCGGTTAAGTCCTGAATGAATTTAGTCTCGGGTTCACTGTTGCCACCAAGCCAATCTTCATCGATTTGGCCGTCTGCATCGTCATCACTTCCATCAACATGATCCTCATTAACGAGGCCGTCACCATCATTATCCTCGTAATTTACAGGCCCGTTGTACACGTCGTTATTGCCGCCGCCCATCGGATTGTAACACATTCCGGGGAAAAGAGGGCCTGTTGCTCCAAGTGGAGCTCCCCATTCATACTGGTAATTTCGATTCAGATCTACCCCATCGCATGATGGGTCAATCTCTTCATCGATATCAGGAATAGGAGTCACACCAGTTACAGTATTGTCTCGTAGATTCTTTCTCCAACCGCTACGATAGCAATTCTCCCAAGCGGTTGGACCACAGTATTCCTCCATGTCATACCTTACTCCGTCTGTATTCAACATTGGAATCAAGTAAATCTCGCGGGTATTGACCATGTCTGTGATGAATTGCTCTGAGAAATCCTCGTCAACTCCTAAATCTCCTGGTCCGCATGCAATTCCATCTCCATTTGAGTCCTGAGCAGATGCGTTCAAACTAAGACAATCACCATCGTTGTCTACACCATCCCAGCCATCTTCATCGATTAGACCATCTCCGTCATTATCGACGCCCGCCATTCCGTAGTAGTAGGTCAGTTGTTCTAGGAAGAACATTGGAACCTCAAAAGACATCCATTCTCTAGCGTGGTGATTACCTACAAGCATGATATCGGGTCTATCGGCATAATTTCCGTTGTCGCCATTGAATTCGTTGTATTCCCCATCACCGACATTAGCGGTAATTTTCATCCATGGGCTTGCATGGTTGTAGTACCAACCCTCATACTCGGTGGAAGCCATTTCGTCACCTCTAGCATTTACTCCACCGAGGAGGCCTTCGTGAAATTCTAGGAATGATGGATTTCGGTCAGCGAGGAACTGCATCCTTTCCTTCATGGAGAAATAATCATGGTAGGATCGAAATTGTAATTGGTCATTTGATTCATCAGCCCAGGGGAAAATCTGGTTGACGTAATCATCTGACCATATGTCCTCTGGAGCAAGACCCGAATCGGCATCTTGTGCAGAGACTGGAGCCACCATCGCAATAGGAGCTGCTACCGAAAGCAAAAGTGGTAAAATTAGGGCGATGGCGGGTATTCTGCGGGCTCGATAAACCTCTTCAGAGGCCGATGATGAATTGCTGGTCGCCATGGGAACAGGTTGTCGACATCGCAGTTGGTATTCAACGTCTCGCAACTCGGTCCATAGGACCGACGGGGGATTTATGTGGGGTTGGTCGACGGCAAAACCATGCAAGTTGACGAGGAGACCACCGCTGAGAGCACCGGATTTCCAGCAGACATACTAAATGATTTCATGGCTGGAGACGAGATTTTTCTAGGATTTTCAGGTGGCACAATAGGCGTAGTAGTTGGATTAATCGTAATCTCTGTGCTCGGTGGAATTATCTCTAGAAGATTCCTATTTCCGAGAATTATGGACTTAATTTCGAAATCTGAGCGAATTGACGGCAAAACCTTGCTTGCTCCAAAATCACTCGGCTGGATGATGGGATTCCTCATTTTCTCAGAAATGATGTCTTGGTTGCAAAATAACTCAGAACCAGTTTGGGATTCTTCCATCGCTGAGAACGCTATTGAGTGGTCTTTCACTTTCTTCCTTCTTGGAATGTTACTTGCAGCATATCGCTTAGTTGACTATCTAGACGCATTTATTGTAGTCGAGGGAGAGGAAAATGCGGCTAGCAGGCGCTCACTTGCGAGTGTGGCTGAATCGGTTGGACATCTTGTGGTTGCACTTCTTGCAGCATTCGTTGTTGCGGGTCTATTCGGCCTTAATTTGAATGGATTAATCGCCGGTTTAGGTATCACTGGTCTTGCGCTAGCATTGGCTGCTAGAGACAGTGTTGCAAACATCTTCGGAGCTATTTCAATAATCATCGACCAACCATTCAACGTTGGAGATTGGATTCTTGTTGATGACATCGAAGGTGAAGTGGTGCAGATTGGTCTGCGTACCACATTAATCCGATCCTCAGCAGACACTTTAATCACCGTTCCAAATTCAAATTTGGTAAATTCACCGGTTGAGAATTTTAGCCAAAGGAGATTCAGAAGAATCCAACCAAAATTTGAGTTTGAAGCAGATTCCGACCCTACTTCTCTAAAGGATTTTTGTGACAAATTACTGGCTAAGGTCAAGGACGACCCGCGAGCGGTTAAGGATGACGATTCTTGGGTCAAAGTAAACGCATTTGGCCCTTCGAAGGTAACCGTGTCTTGCAACTTCTATTCTGTACAATCTTCTTCATCCCAACGCGAAATGACCGAGGACTTACTACTGCTTGCTAAAGAAATCGCGAAAGATTGCGGCCTAACATTCCATGAACCGCGCCTACGTCGCTGATTTAGAGGGGCGCGATTCATGACAATACTGGTACTGATTAGGCACGGCCAATCAGTGTGGAATGCGACTAATCGCTTCACTGGTTGGACTGATGTCGAACTCTCAGAAAAAGGAGAGGGCGAGGCTGCGACTGCTGGAGAACAATTAGCCGATGTTCGCTTTGATGTTGTACATACTAGTGCATTGATCCGCGCTCAAA
>WTHI01000039.1:0-23735 GCA_011523185.1 Methanobacteriota archaeon | reverse complement strand
TTAGCCGATGTTCGCTTTGATGTTGTACATACTAGTGCATTGATCCGCGCTCAAAGGACTGCTGAAATTGTGATGAGCAAGAACAGAGTGTCAGGAGAAATTCCAACGAAACAAGATGAACGATTGAATGAGAGACACTATGGTGACTTGCAGGGCCTCAACAAGGCCGAGACTGCAGAAATCCATGGAGCTGAACAGGTCCATATCTGGAGACGTTCATTTGACGTTCCTCCGCCAGGCGGTGAATCATTGGAAATGACCGCTGAGAGAACAATCCCCTATTTTGTCGAGGAAATCATTCCTGATCTTGATTCGGGAATGAATGTCCTTGTAGCCGCACATGGTAATTCATTACGTTCAATCGTAATGCACATTGAGGAAATTTCGCCAGAGGAAATTACCAAGCTTGAGATTCCAACTGGAGTTCCAATGTACTACGAATTTGACAACGGAACGATTAGCCGATTAGAATAATCAATGGATTGACTCTTCGGCAGGTGGTGCCGCTGAGTGATATCGATAACGGAGGAATATTGCGATTGTGACTGGGAGCATTGGGGCGATTGGAAGAAACAATTCTCCTTCTTTGGCGAGATTTAACCAATTTAGCAATAAAATTCCACCAACGGTGCCAGAAATTATGGAGAAGGCAGATAGAATTCGAGAATTGAATAGAGACTTCTGCAATACTGGAACTTTCTCAATAATGGTAACTGCAGGTTCTGGTCTACCTGACTGATGGGATGCTGCCTCGACCACATCAAGCAATGCTTGCTCATATTCCCAAATAACTACTCCACCTGTGTGAGCACTGAATGAGCGCTTACTACACCATTTATCGGGTGCTTTGGAGGACCAACCCTGAATTAAAGCGGCCCTTAAATGACTAATTTCTAATTCGGTTTCTGAATTCCAATGTAGGCGAGATAAGTCATGCAGTAGGCTTGCAAGGTCACGAATTGCTGGAAGATCGAGGTTAGTTTCGATGAGACCGTGAGCAAGCCTAGAAGGTCCAAGTCTAATTGTCATCCTACCCTTCTCATCTTGCGAGAACATACTGAAACGAACATCTCCGAGACTAAGCGTCGCTGGCGCCCCTCGAGTAAATGGCGCTCTCCAAAGAGCGGAGGCTTTCAGCCGTTGTTCGATTTCTCCAAATCTCTCATTCCAGCGCTTTTGGTCCGGAGGATTTGTCCATTCCTTTTCTGCAGCTTTGTGATAATCGCCTAAGTTAGCCCCGCAACGGTAGATGAGTACTTTCGCCGAGTTCAAATCATTACGCTGAAGATGGTCAATGAGTACTGACTTTGCATCGGTATTTGTCGCTTGGTCTCTACGTAATAGAATTAGATCCAATTCATCATGCTGAAAGCCTCCACAAGGGATATTCGAACCTTCTGGAGCGATACGGGAGCGTGGTCGAAGTTTCGGACCCCCCCATGGTTGTACCTCGGCTATCCAATTACCGTCCGCCGCTTCTATGGAGTATACTGGCCCCCTATCGGTAGCCTCTACGCGAATACTGCTCACTTCTGCCGGAACTTCTCCCCAAGGTTCCAGCTCCTCAGTTGCAGCATTCCAACCTTCAACAGTGGCTAGAGATTCATCAGGCTCAAGAAGGTTCAATCTGAATCTCATCCCTCTCATGAGATGTGCTGTGAAGCCTACAGGGGGCTCTGTGTCGCAATCGACCTCCACCATTGCGGAGGGACGCCATGCGCTGTTGAAGGCTGAATCCGACTGCGACACGACCCGGCGAAGCGCAATGAGGGCTTGATGGAATCGGTTGGAGGAGTTCCTTACATTCCAAAGGCTTGATTCGGGATTGGCTAGACGATTGACTATGATGGAGGCACCGGTTGAGATGCCGTTGGCCGTCGATATGGATGGCACACTAATTCTTACTGACATGAGTGTGATGAGCGCTAAGCGTGTGTTTCTCCGTAAACCATGGACGATATTTTCGACAATATTTCTTGAATTGACTGGAAAGAGAGCGAAATGGAAGAAGAATCTTGCTCGTCAGTTGAAATTTGACCCTGATGAATTACAGTACCACGAAGCATTTGTTGACTGGTTAACCGGAGAAAGTGCTAGAGGAAGGAAACTCATTTTGGCAACTGCATCGGACCGATTGGTGGCTGAGATAATCGCAGCACATGTCGGTTTGTTCGACGATGTAATGGGTTCGGATGGGAAAATCAACCTTAGGGATCACAAGAAGGCTGAGGCTTTGATTGCAAGATATGGCGAGAAAGGATTTGGATATGCTGGAAATAGCGTCCATGATATTCCTGTTTGGAATCATGCAGGACAAGTAATCGTGGTAAATCCTGAGAGGGGTTTATTGGACAAAGTCGGTGACTCAGCGGACCTTGTTTTTGAGTGATTTTTCAAAACTAGATGCGAACCTTTGCCGCCGACGACCTTTAGCGCAGTAGTCATTTGGTTTAGACATGGGAAGAACCCGCAGTGCGCTAGGGCGTAGAATTGATGCTCTAGCTCACTGGCTACTGCGGTGGCGACTTATTGCAACTCCAGCCAAATGGGTAGCAAATTCTAGGTTGGCATGGAGTTTCATTTCTCGTACTGACAGAATCAGAAGGAATCGACTTCGTGAGAGGGTGATTTCCTCAGGACCGGAAATGATGCCAAAGCATATCTCGATGATTATGGATGGTAACCGAAGATTCGCATGGAATCGTTCATTGCAAACAGAAGCGGGTCACTCTGCTGGAAAGCAAAAATTGAAGCAAGTAATGCGTTGGATTCTCGACCTAGAGATTCCTTACCTAACCGTCTATGCACTGTCTACTGAGAACCTCACATCTCGAGATGATACTGAACTCGAGACCCTATTCGATCTCTATGTATCTGGACTGGAAGAAATTTCACAGGACCCATTGATTCATGATAACAAGGTTCGAGTTCAGGTAGTAGGACGAAAGGAACTACTTCCTGAAAGAGTTCGAGATGCAATCAAAAAAGCAGAAGATGCAACCTCGCAATACAGCGATTTCCTATTCACAGTCTGTCTTGCATATGGGGGCAGAGAGGAAATTGTCGATGCGGTCAAGGAAATCGCCGAGGCCCATGCTTCTGGTGCGATTGAACTCGATTCAATCGACCCATCAACCATCTCAAATAGACTCTATACTGCAGATTTACCCGACCCCGATTTAGTAATCAGAACCTCGGGTGAAGAAAGGGTTTCGAATTTCCTTTTGTGGCAGATAGCCTACTCAGAACTATACTTCTCCGATGTACATTGGCCATCTTTCGGTCGAAGAGACCTATACGAAGCGATTGAAGATTATCAAATGAGGAAGAGACGCTATGGAAGCTGAAGAGAATACCAAGCGTTGTCCTACATGTGGTAGGGATGGATATCACAGTCCATCGGTTACCGTTGATGCCGTAGCGGCAAGAGAAACCAATAATGGACTCGAATTACTGATGATAGAACGTGGTCCAGACCCAGCAGAATGGGAAGGAATGTGGGCATTTCCAGGGGGTTTTGTCGATTATGGAGAAGACCCAGAAGATGCGGTTCTACGTGAATTACAGGAAGAAACCGGCATAGAAGGCCAAAATCCCAGAGTTTTGCATGTACTAGGTGCACCGGGTAGAGATCCTCGAAAACACTGTGTGGGTCTTTTCTATCTCGTAGATGCTGATATCGATACCGAACCGGAAGGGGCGGACGACGCAGTATCGGCTGCATGGGTGCCGATTGATGATCTGACCAAAGATACCGTCGCCGCTGACCACATAGATATCGTGGATATGCTAAGAGAATGATGAGGGAATAACCCTATCATCCGAGTTTTACTGGTTTGTGCATGAGTAAGAAGCAACCAATCTACGCAGGCGTAAAACCAATGTTTCCATACAATCCTTGTATGGTTGTTGGAGACGATATTTGGGTCGCCGGTCAAATTGGAATTGACGGTGGCGATTCTATGGCTGAACAGGCCGCCAGCGCATTATCAAAAATCGATGCACTGCTAGGCGAAGCCGGATCAGACAAAGGAGATTTGGTTATGGTCATGGTGCTACTAGAAGATATGGCTGAATTTGGTGAATTTAACGAAGTCTACGCTGCTTGGTTGGAAGGCACTATTCTTCCTGCTCGTGCAGCTTATGGTGTGAGGGAATTACCTGCAGGTGCAAAGGTAGAGGTCGTGGCTCGGGCTGTACGGGGTTCCGGGTCGAATTGAGCCTTCAAGATTCGATTATTCACTTGCCATAGCCACGATGGAATGATGAAGGAAAAGTGCTCCGTCTAATCCATGAGTGTGTTCAAGGCCTACGATATTCGTGGGCTGGCCGGTAGCCAACTGGATGCAGAGTTCGCCCGTAGGTTGGGGTCTGCACTGGTTACTCATGTCGATGCTAAATCAATTGCAGTGGCTCGAGATATTCGTGAATCAGGACCTGAATTACATGAGGCTTTTTTGCAGGGAATAACCGAAGCAGGGGCCGATGTTATCGACCTTGGAATTACTACTACTGGAGTCTTATATCGGGCCACTGTGGACTTGTCTGTCGATGCAGCAGTGGCAATTACTGCAAGCCATAACCCTCCTGAGTATAACGGATTCAAGATTTGTCGAGGAACTTTACCAATGGCTGGAGAAGAATTGCAGGAACTGAAGGCTACTTTCGATGCAGGTGATTTCCACAGCGGGTCTGGAACAATTACCGAGATGCCAGAGTTTGAAGAACAAGTATTGCAGACCATCGTAGAAAATGCAGGAATGCCTCAACGCTCAATCCGAATCGCAATCGATTGTGGTAATGCTGTACCAGGTCCATTGACTGTATCTCTTATGGAAAAACTAGGAGTTGATTTAGTACCAATTCATTGTGAATGGGACAATACTTTCCCTAACCACCCGCCTGACCCAACACGGCAGAAGAACATGGTCGATTTATCCAAAGCCGTAGTTGAGAATAATTGCGAATTAGGAATCGGTATGGATGGAGATGGAGACCGAATAGGGGTGGTTGATGAGCAAGGTCGATTCATACACCCAGACCGTTTAATGGCGGTAATTGCGGCTGATGTTTTGGTTGATCGCCGCGATGGAACAGAGGCGGAGCGTACCGTTTTCTTCGATGTAAAGTGCAGTATGGCACTAGAAGAAGCGATACTTGCAAGTGGTGGAGTACCGAAGATGGTCCGTACCGGACACTCATTCATGAAGAGAGAATTGCGAAGTAATCCAGAAGCGGTTATGGCTGGAGAAATGTCAGGTCACTTCTTCCTCCATGATAGGTGGCCTGGATTCGATTGCTCGCTATACAATGCAGCTCGTTTGCTGGAAATAGTCGGACGTGATTCTTCACCCAAGGATGGTGGGATGAGTTTCTCACAGAGATTCGCTAACCTACCTGATTACCCTTCGACAGATGAAACAAAAATTCCGTTAGTTGCGGGAAGAGAAGAAACCATGGCGGCTGTAGAACATGCATTTGCAGATATGGAAAAGTCGACTGTGGACGGAATCAGAGTTCGCTATCCTGATGGTTGGTATCTTTGCAGGCCCTCAAATACAGAGCCGATTTTGGTAATGCGAGCAGAAGGTCGAGACGATTCAGCATTGGCTGCCATCATCGAGGATGTTAACTCCCGAATTGGTCATATGCTGGATTTGACTAAACTGAGATGATTACTCCATTCCGCCATCTGCTAACATTAGTGGTATTGCTACAATTATACCACAAATAGCATAACAAAAAATACCGCAAATTCCAGATCCTACGCCCATTACGGCGCCAAAACCACCTGTATCTGCAGTATCCATGGCATTACCTTGAATTGTGGATATTACAATTGAAGAAATCCAAGCAATAGCAAATGCCCCAAACATAAGCCAAATACCTTTTTTCTGGTATTGAGTAATCTGATAACCAGCGAAAATAGAAATTACTCCCACTATAATTGAAGATAGTATGGACACTACAAAATATTCTGTCGGATAGCTTATCGGATTTCCTTCGAGATCCGTCGCTCCAAAATCCGACAATAGGGTTAGTGGTGATCCGAGTAAATTTAACGCACCCCAGATAATCACAAGTATTCCAATTACCTTTGCTGCAGCATTCTTCTGAACTGGAAAATTTTGTCCGGTGTTGACGAATACTCTTCCCGCATCTACTACTGTTGGTTCTGTTGTACCTTCCAGTGTGCCGGAGTTTTGCTCTTCTTCCATATCTAATTGTAATCGCTCAGGGCTGATTAGTATTTTGGCGTCATTTCTCTAACGAAACTTTTCTGCAGAATGTTGCAGTGCTTCGATAACCGGCATTCTGTCCCCACAAAGCATCTGCAAACAGGCTCCTCCACCGGTGCTATTGTGTGATACTTTGTCTGCAACTCCTCGCGAATTTACCAAGGCGCTGGTATGACCTCCGCCCACAATTGTCATGGCTTGAGTTTCGGTACACATGTTGAGAATCTCAATGGTTCCGAAGGCGAAGGCGGGCTTCTCAAAGTAACTAGCAGGTCCATTCCATAGAATACAGCCCGCCTGCATCAAGATGGGTCGTAATTGCATTAGGGTCTCCACTCCAATATCGTAAATTGGATGTGGAACTGGTAGATCCTCAACGGTAAGTCCCACTCTTTCTTCGTCAATTTCCACAGCAACATCCGTGGGAACTAAGAGTAAATCCGAATGATTCTCTACTAGTGTGCTAGCCATTTCCCAAGCGATATCGAAATCGTCTCCTAATGTCCCTCGGATAAATTCCTTATTTCCTTCTCCGATGTCAATGCCTTGAGCCCAGAGAATCATATTTCCAACCACCCCAACAAAGGCAATCGTATCGACTACACCTCGATTGATTAGATTCTGAGCTACTCGGAACGAATCGTCCGCCTTAGCCCCGCCGAGAATTGCAACGTACGGGCGTGGCGGGTTTGTAACAGCGGTTTGTAGAGCGTTAATCTCTCGTTGCATCAAGCGCCCTGCGATACAGGGTAAATCATCTGCAAACCCTGTCAGAGTTGGAGAATTACGGTGTGCTGCGGCGAAGGCGTCTGTAACATATGCATCAAATTCTGGAGCGAGATTCAAGACGATTTGAGATATTCGTAATTCTTCTAAATCTGCCTTCTTCATGGAAATTTCTTCGTTGTGCATTCTAACATTGTCCAAACAAAGAATCTCCCCATTTTGCAAACTTCGAATAGCATCTATCGCTTCTTTACCACAGACATCGGACACAAAACGGATAGGTCGACCAAGAATTCTGCCAAGTCTTTCTGCATGACCTGAAAGATCGGTAAAATCGTCTTTTCCGGGCCTAGATTGATGCCCAAGAATCACAACCTTCGATTCGGAAAGGTCAGCAAGAGTAGGTAGAATCGCCCTAAGTCTTCCATCATCTAGGAAGGCACCAGTCTCTGGATGAAGGGGTGAATTAATGTCGACGCGATATAGCACACGCTTACCGCTTAGGTGAATATCGTCCAAGGATAGAACGTCTTTCACGATGTGGGCCACCAGCAGGCGTCTTTTGATAATGATGGAGATAGGTCGGCTCAGAACTCCCCCCCAATGCCTTTGTGTCTCTGCCGTAGTGGCGAGTTGATGGCGTGGGATGCGGAGCGACTTACCGGCCCAGATGGAGAAGACTGGCGAGTGCCGGTTACTGAGTTGGAAGAGCGCCGTAGTCGATTGTCGTCAGCACTCGCAGAAACTGGTTTTGAGTCGGCACTAATCGATGACCCAGTGGAACTCTACTGGTTGACTGGTGGTAGACAAAACGGTATGATTCTCATCGGGGCTGAGGGGTCAGATGTAGAGAATACCCATTGGGTTCGAAAATCACTGAGAAGAGCGAAATTTGAATCCGGTGATGATAATGCTCCGGACCCGATTATCGATCAGCCAAGAATGAGACAAATGACGGATGCACTCCGTTCACTTGGCGCAACTTCTGCGCCTGCTATGTTGGCTGGTAAAATGCCTCATGACAGGTGGCAGTACTTCTCTAGAAGAATGTCAACCCTAGGTGAAATGCAGGATGCGACTTACCTAATGTACGGTTTGCGGGAAACAAAATCTGCTTGGGAACTTGAAATGCTGCGAGAAAGCGGACGGATAAATCGAGAGATGTTCGAAGCGGTCAGAGAAGTTGGCGGAGAGGGGCGTAGCGAATTAGAAATGGCTGCTGCTGCCGATGAAGTTAGTCGAGCAGCAGGATTTGGAGGTCGCATTAGGATGAGGCGATGGCCGATGGATTGCGACCGAGTTGTAATCGCTGCAGGAAGATCCGGAGCCGTTCCATCATACTTCGATTCGGCTATCGGTGGGCTAGGTGCAAGTCCAATCTCTTCACTAGGTGCCGGCCATGCAAAAGTCGTAGCCGGAGAGCCTGTTATCGTCGATATCGTTCATCTACATCGTGGATATGTTTCAGATTGTACGAGAATGTTCTGCGCAGGTCGGCTTGATGAAGAATCGGAGAGTAAATTGAATGATATGGCCGAGATTAGGGACTCGGTTGTTGCAAGTCTTGGAAGAGGAGAATATTGTTCAGAAGCATGGACAATTGGTAGTACAATGGCCGATGAAATGGGCTACTCTGAACATCTTATGGGAATGCCACCTGAACAAGCCGTTTTCCTAGGTCATTCAGTAGGATTAGAGCTCGATGAAACTCCGGTTATCGCCGATCGCTTCGACAGAGAACTCCCAATTGGAGGAACAATGGCGATTGAACCTAAGGTAATCTATGACTCAGGTGCTATTGGAACTGAGGATACTTTTGCTCGAACTCCAGATGGAATAGAATGCCTGACTATGGGGGATTCATGGGACCTGCTTACGGAGTGGGACGCATGAGCCGAGTCAAAAAATCCGCTCAGAAGCGTCTTGCAAGATTACTACGCGGAAGAACTGAACCTCATGGAATTGAGATTACTGATGAATCAATACTGAAGGGTGTTGAAGTTGATGATTCTGGTATTGTCCAGTTGTGGATACAACCAACTCGAGCACATTGTCCGTGTTGTATCAACGACCTGATGGAACTTCGCTCTGAAATAAATCAACAGAAAGGAGTTCTTGCATGTCATATCGAAGTTGTTGGTGTACCTCAAGCAGATAGATGGACTGCTGCGATAAATGAATAGTCAAATCCAGACGTCATTATCCGCAGTGAGTTCGCTGTCAGCATCTCCAGTATTTACCACTCCACGAGGTTCGACTAGCATAACTTTGCATTCAGAATCAGCATACGGCTTGTGTTCTACGCCTTTGGGGACGACTAACATCTCGCCCTCGTTTAGTTGCACTGTTTCGTTCTCAAACTCGATATTCATGCTACCCTCAATTACGATGAATACCTCGTCAGTATCTGGATGATTATGCCAAACAAATTCGCCTTGTATTTTGACTAATTTGAATTGATAATCGTTTAATTCAGCGATAACTTTTGGCGACCAATGGTCGGAAAATTTCGCTAATTTGTCTTTCAGATTAATCGTATCCATCATTCTTCACTCTCCATTTTACTATCACGTTTCCATCTTCGTGCTTTACGATCCTCTACTTCTACAAGTTTCGCACGAAGGCGTGTATATAGAAACCATACAGCAATTCCCACTCCTACAAAATTGAAGATTACTAAGAACAGAAATTCTTGGTCATCCATAATATCACATCACAAAGGCGGGATTACATCGATATCGCAGGTTCCGCTTGCTTGCATACAGCACGAGAGAACCCCTCCATCCTCAATTAGAAATTCATCAAGCCCTGGTGGTAATGGCTCAGGATATTCGATTTTACCCTCTTTCAAACGAACCAAACATGTGCCGCAGTTGCCCGATGTACAATTAGTTGGAATGTCAACTCCAGCCTTCTCTGCCACCTCAACCAAAGGCTCGTTTTTTTCGGCTTCTGCTACCCCGAGAAGAAGAGCACCACGAAAGAATCGGACTATCGCCACGGCACTCCGAATCGATTATTTGTCTTGAAATCGACCTGTGAACTCAATCATTCTTCCAGCGAGTCCATTGGCCTGTTTGCTTATTGAAGACAAGGCCAGCCTTCTTCATCCACTTGTTGAACTTAGTAGCACCTGCACCTGTAGCGAGGATGAAGTCTTCTCGATGCTCTTGGGCTTGGATGTAGCCCTTTGCAGCGAGTGTCTGGTCAATCCACTCATCAATGCTCATCAGACCGCCTGTCAGGTCGCTTGCTTCCACCGCAGCCGCCATCTCTTCAGCAGATGCACCGGTTGCTTCCAAATCCTTAATCATCAAATCCTTGATTATGTCGGCTGACTTCTTCTTAGGCTTTCGAACAAGCTTTTCTCGAGGTTTCATCTTTGGGTCGATTTTAATTCGAGAGCCATTGTTTAGCTGCTTATCGACAAAGTTTGCCATTGGGGCATGGAATTCTTCCTCACAATCCCAGCAAACAAATGAGAAGTCGCCAGTATCTTCAATGACATTACCGCCGCGAGGATCCATCTCTTCGCCACATTCAGGGCAAGCATACATACACAATTTAGGAGCTATTTTTCGACGGAAGTCAACAATGTCTTGAGGTGTACCTACCAATTCGAGCATTTCGTGATCTCTAGCCGCCTCTAGACCTCTAGTCTCAAGTTGGTCGCGTAATTTAGTACGCTGTTCACGCTTGGATTCGTCATCGAATGAATTCTCTAGTTTGACGATGAGTTCGATGGTTTTACCTAAGCGATTCATAACCAATTTCTTCGAACGGAATGCCTCTACTTTAGCCAGGCGTAATTCCTCTTTCTTTTCATTAAGCTCTGAAATGATATCCTTCTGCTCTCGCTTGAAGCGTTGCTCCTCAATTTTGTCGACCTGCTTCTTCTTGTCTTTTGAGAGAACGTCGGCTAGGTAACGTTGCTTTGCAGAGGCTCTTGGTCCAGATTTAACAGCCTCAAGTACCGACTTTGCTATCTCTTTCTTGAGACCGTAGTTGTTGCGAAGTTTCTCTTCATCGAGTTTCTTCAGGTCGCCGACTTTGATACCCGAGTCAGCAAGGAGTTGAGCCGTATTTTCATCAATTCCTCTACGCAAAAGCGCGAGATATGTGTCCTTCTTGGCCATCTAACCAACTCCCTTCCCAGCAGCGTCTGCACACGCTGCGCTATTGTCCCGGACTATACTGTGGGCTTTGAAGGCGTGGTTCACTTGTTCTCAGTATAGTTCACGACTGAGTAATTTGGCTGATTAGCGAGACCCAATCCTCGGAAGTTAGATTCTCGGGTCGGAGATCAAGAGTTTCGCTAGGTATTGACTTGGATGCTGTTTCCCAGCGAGAACGATGCCACCCAGATATTCTATTGAGGCGTTTAGGTGGTTTTTTGAGAGATGTCCTTAGTTTTCTACGCCTATTAGCAAAACATTCAGTGATTACCATTCTGAAAAGTCGGTTGTCAATCGATTGTGTCATTTCGCGATTAACAGGAATTAGATTTGTCAAACGTGAATGGACTCTTGGTGATGGACTGAATGAATGAGGTGCAACCTTTGAGTCCAATTCAACATCAAAATCGAGCCAAAGGGAGTGACCTAAGGGTCCACGTGTTGCATACCCTTTGTTCATCGCCATGCGTTCAGCAAATTCTTCCTGAACGAGTAATGAAATCCCTTTGAGTTGGGAACTAGAGTGGTACTTCTGGATTCTCTCTAACACCGGACTAGATATCTGGTATGGGAGATTGGACACGATGTGAGTAATTTCTTCTGGCCAATCGGTTTCTAGTGCATCTGCGTGAATTACTTGCAATTTACCATCTGCACCGTTGAAAACTCTAGCGAGATGCGATGTGGCTTCTTGATCTAATTCAATAGCGGTTACTTTTGCTCCGGTTCGCAATAATTCCAATGTCAAGGAACCGGGACCCGGACCAATCTCCAAAACATGGCTATGCTCGTCAATTGGATGGTTCTTTGAAGCGATTTCTACAGCCCTAGCAATAACCGCTTCGTCAAGGAGAAAATGTTGACCAAGCGAACGGTCTGGGGTTATTCGGTCACGTAGCAATTCTACTAGCAATCTGACGTCGAGGTCGTCCATGCGCACACCTCGATTAGGCGCCGACTCTAACCAGTAAATCTAGCAGGCATGGAACTTCTCCTGGGTTTTCCATTTCACTAACATATCTCTCTGCTAGCAATTCGACTGCGTCAATATCCAGTTTTTGACTAACTTCATCCAAGTCTACCCAGCCATTCGGTCCACGTATTTCCACCCAAGACCTAGCTGTTGAACTACCAACTCCAGGGAGTAATTGGAAGGCGTGAACCTTGAGTGAAATATTGTTGGCCCGATTATAGAATCCCAAATGTGGATCTGGGTTCACTTTGATTGATTCAGCAACCGATTCTTGTAACGCCGAATTTGCATCACCTGAGAGATCTTGGAAGCGCAATGGAGACAATGGTCCGGACTTACCTGATTCGAGAGCGAAATGATCACCGGATTTAGCGGTAAAACCATCGTTCAATCTTGCCCGAACAATGTGGAGGCCTGGTTCGGAAATAGCATGAATTTCCATTCCTACAGGTCTTCTTTCCATTGCATCAAGAACACGAACATGAGTTTCAGATGCAAATGGACCACCGGCTGCGTCGCCGTCTACATTGCCCTTCGGCTGCATATTCCTCAGTCCTTGAGAGTCGGTTATCCCTCATGAATGGATGTGTTCCGTATGATTTGACAAATTATAGCAAAATACTGACTTTCGTCAAAAAGTAGAGTCTTAGACTCAAAGAATGTGTTGTCTGACGATGGTGATGATTTCTTCTACCTCGTCTGTGTCCATAGCGATTCTCTTGGAAGCGATGATGACTCGAACATCCTCGACCTTCATTGGAGCAAGTTCGGCAATCTTTGCACAAACTTCTGGATGTTGGCCCAATTTCTCATTCTTTGCGAGATCTCCGAATAGGTTTGTGAATACTTCAGGACTTGTCTTTAGTCCGCCTCGATTCTCACTAGCTGCCCATTCAGCATGTTGTAGAGCGACCTTCTGTTCGTATGATAACTCACCACGGCGTTCTCGTGCATCCAATAGTAAATCACGTACTGTAGCGAAATCGACAAAATCTCTCTTGCTCATGTAAATCACTCCAATGGATGTAGGTGCTCTGGGCGGGCTATGACAGTCTTTGCCATATTCTTGTCGTGAAGAGCAACTACCCATGCTCGGCCTTGCTTGGCTTCGATTACACCAGTTGCTCCTTGGAATCTGCGGTGAGGCATACCCTTTTGCTGGGAGCCATTAAGCACGACTGCGACTCTATCACCAATTTCGTATTGGTGCATGACTCGAGCGATATCAATTCTACCACGCTGGGTTTTGGACCGGCGTAGAATACTGCGAGTTCCTTGACGAGTACCGTGACTTCTGCGCATGATTTTTCACCCATCGACCATAGGTCGTGCGAGCGGTCGACCTGCCGCCCATTCTTAAGCCCATCTGAGCCCTTCGGGCTTCAGTCAGCGTGGATATCCTCAACATCCAGCCAAATTACTTCACAGGGACTCTCCAAAACTCCTGCTACTGATGGAACTGTTCTACCTTCGTCGGAATGTACCAACTCTTTGACATATGTTCCAGCCTCGCAGCGCACCGAAAATTGCACTTCAGTGGCTTCGACTACTACATTGTCGATTGACACAACCTTACGCTTGCGTTTTTTGTCCGCTCTGCGGTGAGATACTCTCTTCGGTGTTTGTTGTTCTAAAGTGACCCCCGATAGATTAGAGATTGATTCAACGATGAAGGACTCTTCAGGCGGCTCTTCTACCGAGAATCGGATGGTGTAGGACTTCTCTGCTCGAGTTTCTTTGATTCGACTAACTTCACTACGGTTTGTCCAACGTAAATCGCTAATTTCGATTTTCCCAGATGCGTTTGAGTTGACTGCTTCCATGACTTCCTCCAAGTTGGTTCGACGGACCTTTGGACGCTTTACTTCCAGGACAAAAGGACGACCTCTTCCTAAACAGCGCACATCGATGTCTTCTCGACCCATTCCGTGGAATGAGGTATCCTCTGCAGACAATACTAGCCGGAATGGCTCTCCGATTAGATCCTGCACAGAATCTGGGTATTGGAGGCCTGTTCCCTCACAGGCTTCACAGCCCTCTGCACGGCCGCGACAAGCGCGACAAGGCCAGCGAGTCTGTGGTATTCCTCTGTCCAATTTTCTGTAGCGGCCGTAGATGAATACCGGACGAATATCAACATCAACCCTGAGGGTTAAGCAATCGATTAAAATCATCAAATCCGGTCTCTCTTTAACGAATTCAACTCCATCCATGCGGGCAGAAACTCCAGTCTGTACAGCTTCCGAAAATGCCGCCTTTAGAGGTCTAGAACCCGGTGCTGCATGGCGGGTGCGAATTCTGTCCTCTTCCTGAATTAGATCCTTAGGGACATGGACTCCAACTTGTAATGAGCCATGATCGAGTTCGCCGGTTTGTTCGACTATTCTCTCAACGATATTGTCTACATCTTCGAAGAGGTTTTCGCAAAGTGGACATAGATCTGGAGCCTCGAATGCTTCCAATTCCTTGTCTCTAGCGAAGGCCTCAGCGCGAAGCGAGGCACCCCCCTTTTCTCCCATTTCTTCAGTTCGCCGCCCGCCGACTCGGTGCAAGCAGTGGTTACAGGTACCGAGTCGAATCATGTGAGCAATACCTAGTGGAGCAGGACAAGGTGGAGAATCCCAATCCAAAGTTTGTCCATTGGTTTCGAAATCATCACCATCGAACCATTCCTCTTCTTCCTCTTCATCGTCTTCAACCTCAACTAGGTCATCCCAAGGGTCTTCTGCGGCAGCATAACCAGCCGTCGCGTAGAGTTGCCACTCCTCTTCTTCAGGCGTATTCTCATCGGCCTCTGGCTCATCTGGGTTCATTGAATCACCCACCGCAGCGAGGGAGGGAATCCCACATTGCGATGATTTTCGGAATCAAGGGTTACCTTTGAGCGCTTCTATCCAATTAAGGTGCCTTTTTCTTCACACACACCACGTAATAGAGGAAATGAGAAAATACCACTAGAACAGCCGCTAGGCCATGAAAATCGTAAGCCATAGCGGCCTACCAATTCCGCTTTTGGCTTGTCCAAGCGGAATCTCATGACCTCCTCACGGAACTCTATGATTCGCTGTTCGTTTTCCTGTCTAGGTCCACACTTGGCGCAAGGACAAGCCAACCTAATTTCGAGATAATCTACTCGGAATGATTGACCATCAGCAAACCGCATTACACAGTCTTCCTTTCCCCTCTCAAGGTCGGTCAACGAATCGGAGGCATCCATGTGGTTCAACCAACCGTCAAGCCCCAACCGCTTCAACCTGCTGAGTCTCCTTGCTCCTCGTTCGGGCCATAGCCCCAAGCATTGCAGGAGTAACTACGAGGCTGGCGAATAAGGAAAGCCCTATCATTGCGGCACAGAACAAACCGAAGCTCGCAAAGAAGCCCATTGCTGAGCGTGTTATGATTAGGAATCCTGTTACATCAGAGACTGCTGATCCAAACAATGCAAGGCCTGCAGCTCCACCAATGGCCTTGATGCTGGTCTCTACATCTGCGCCTGTCGCGCGTTCCTCTCGATACCTCTCAACCACGTGGATAACGTAGTCTATTCCTACACCCAAACTCATCGCGGCTATTGCGACTGTAACCATATTCAATCCATATCCTGCGGCCGCGATTATAGCGTACAGCCAGATTATGACAATTACAATTGGAATCGTTGTAAATATTGCAGTCGAGAGTGACCTAGTCCCCCAATACCCGGCGCCTATGACCAATAGGATTGCAATTGCAATAGCAAGATTTACGCTAACTGTCAGATATACATATCCGGTAATTGCAAAAATTACCGGCGAGGATACAGCGAGATCTCTCAAGGAATAATCATCAAAGCCATATTCGACCTTTCGGAATCCCCACCATAGTGTGACTAAGCAAAATAGAACTCCTAACACTAATGTCCCTTGAAGTTGATTCTGCATGCTATTGGCAGCGACAAAACGAGTTACTGGATCACCGGTAGCTATAGCCCATGTTACCGGATATTCTTCACTAGCAGATTCGATATCTGCCCTTTGTGAGATGTCTTGAGCCGCCAACTCTTGGAATGGTTGCATATCCATTTCCATCTCTGCCAAAACCTGTTCAACAACGATGAACTGTTCGGGGTTTGCGATACCCCATCGAAGTGTCATTCGAGGGTATTCTGGAATGCTACCATCTTCACAAAGATGTACCATTTCAGGGTCTATTGCGCAATTTGGAGCGATGTTTAGCGCCGTTAATGATGGTGGAATATGTGGGATGTAGCCACCTTCTGGAACACCATAGACATAGACGAATCCATACATGAATCGCAAGCAATCTCTGTCATTCTCATCGGGTAATCCTGTTGGTAGTTTATCGCATTCGAGAGAGTTCGATTCCCAACCCGCTTCGACAAATGGCGTAACGTTCGCGAACATACTAGCCTTAGCGGCCCAAACTAACTCATCTACTGCATGAAGTTCAGGTGTACCTAGTGGTGTCTTAGTGTATTTCCCAGGATCTTTGGGGCTTGGGTCAGCCATGTTGTCTCTAGTTGCCTGAATCGCTGCGAATACCCTAGGATCTAGCATATCGCCTTCGATAATTACTACCGCTGGCTCCCCTTCGTCACTGAATCTAGTATTGACTAGCTCGACAGCCTGTGCGAAATCTGATTCTTCATCGAGGAAATCTTCTACCTTGAAATCTCCTTCAAGACTGAGCATCATAGGCACAGCAACGGCCGTGATTGCCAAAATCAAGACGAGTAGAACGGCCGAATTCTTTGAGGAATTATCTGCAATTTTCACTAAGTTTTCTTCACTTATCATGTGAACTATACCTTCCTCTTCTTCTGGTAACTTTCCTTTTCCTCGAAGGTGTTTATCCCAATCCATTCGAATTAATGGCGCCCAGATACCAGTCAGAATGAATGCTGCAGCGACCCCTAATGCCGCCTCAACTCCGAATGACCTTAGTGCTGCAATGTCAGAAGTCAAGTTTGCAGCAAACGCAGACATAGTTGTGAAAGACGTCAACATGATTGCTCTTCCAACTCTGGATAATGACGAGTGAGCTGATTCTTCTGGCGTACGTCCTCGGCGCCTCTCCTCCTTGTAGCGATGCAGTGCGTGTAGGCTGTCATCAATACCAAGAGCGATGACAAGTATTGGAAGTAAGTTGGAAAATTGGCTCTTGCTGATTATCTTGAATCCATATCTTTCACCGAGGACCATCATCCAGCCAATTGAACCCTGCATCCAGAGTAGGGCGAAAATCAAGGTGGCTCCTACAATAACAACATCAGATGCCCTACGTAGACTGAACCAGAGTAGCACTGCGATTGCTAATGCCATGGCGATTAGGAGTAAACTGGATTCGATCAACTCGCGATTCAATTCTATGTTTACACCCTCATTTATTGAGAATGTCACAGCGAGTTGATCTGTAGTTCGCATCTGCTTTTCTAAATCGATGATTGCCCATTCAAAGCTACATACCTCTAGTCCTTCTTCACGCAACTCTCTGCAATCATCGACGGTAAATTCAGGAGGCGTTGTGACCAAGTCAAGTCCTTCGAATCGATACCCATCACGCTCATTTTTTGCATCAGCCCAAAAGTATGTAATTCCGTTTTCTTCCAAATCGGTTCGACTTAATTGAATCAAAATCCAAGTCGTGGATGCTGACCATCGACCAGGACCCCAAGTTACGTCTTCGTCGAAGGTGCCATCTTCACGAATTGTCCCTCCAATTGGACCCATCAATGTGCTATTCTCATCGTGCGTAAATCCTCTATCGGAGGAGAACCATCGAAGCATTGCTCCATCTGAGTACATAATCATCCGATGAGCTGCCAAATCAATGTGGGCTTGAGTTACGTTTGGGTCATCATAGGTTAGACATTCCAGTACCCCACAATCTTCCCAATTTGTCTTAGCAGGTTGAGGTATTCCAAATACATTGATTGTTGGTTGAGTCAGTAACGATTCTCCAGCCATGAAGGCTCGCAGTAAATCGGGTAGAGACATTGGCCCCATGAATCCAGTACCGGTTAATTCGGTTACCAATGGTCGAGTAAAATTGGATAGATAATGCGTACTTGCAATCGCAGTCTTATTCTCTATCTCCCTTAAGATTGTTAGATTGAGAATTCCACCCAAGGGAATATCGTCGCCGACCAAACCTGCGCTTCTTCCTTGGTAATCTACCCTTTCAGATGGATGGGGTAAGTTGCCATAATCTATCTTCCCATCCGAAGTAAAATGTGGTGCTGAGGAGGACGAGACAATCGCATCATTACCTCTAACTGAAACCGCAAATCCATGGGTTTTTTCCGCTGCTTCGAATTCATCGGCCACAACTTGATTGGCAGTTAATTCCGGTGATTCCATGTCGTATGCATTCACATCGATCGGAGTTAGGCTAGCAATCAGTCCAGGAACCATTAGCAAGCTGATTATTAGGACCGCTGCATGTAATTTGAAACTGCGAGGAAGTAAGAAGTCGGCTACTTTGCCAAAATCTCTGACTTCTCGCATACCCCTTGCCGAAAAAGCGCGTTTTTTAATTGATGTTTGATCAAAGGCCCGATTCTTTCAATCGGTCTAGTGCTTCTTTCTGCTCCTTGCTGACTTTTTCTGGCTCGGCCAGAATGAATTCAATATCCAGAGGACCGCCGTCATGGCCGTGGCCAACAAGACGGCGACGATCTCCAATCCGGGTGCCTTCAACGACTTCGATTTGTACTCGCTTACCCGCTGGAGTGCGTATCCTAACTGCACCACCTAGCATCAAAGTCGAGTACGGAACTGGAACCTCCTGAATCAATCTACCACCTTCCCAACGACGTCCTTCTTCAGCATCCAAGCGAATCGTGATTAGTAAGTCACCGGCCTCTCCTTGGGGGTGTTCATGACCCATTTTTTTGAGCCGCAATTGTTGGCCATGTTGAGCACCAGATGGTACGCTTACCGTGATTGTGGACGAGCGTGATTCAACGCCTTTGCCTGAACATTTTGGACAGGGTTTTCGTGAGTTGAATGAGGTCCCTTCACATCTTTCACAGATTCTTAATCGGCGATGCCCAAACTCAATTTTAGTACCACTGAGGGCCTGTTCCAGAGTAATATCAATTCCAGCCTCAATATCTGGACCCTTTCTTACAGGGGGTGGTTGAGACGGGCGGCTTTGTTGCCGATTTTGTTGTTGATATTTCGCTTCGGATCCTCCCATCCCACCCATAAATTGGTTGAGAATATCTGAGAAATCGAAGCCTTGTCCACCGCCGAATCCACCGCTTCGGAAGCCACCTCCACCTCCACCAAATCCAGGGAATGGATTGCCTCCTCGTGCAAACATTTCCTCCATTCTGATTTGCTGATCGTATTCCTTCCTAGCAGCGGCTGTACCGATTTGGTCGTATGCCGATTGAATCGACTTGAATCTCTCTTCGGCGGCTGCGTCACCTGGATTTCTATCCGGATGGTGTTGCCTTGCCAACTTCCGATAGACTCTCTTTATCTCCGCATCCGATGCGTCTTTTGAAACGCCCAATACACGGTAGGGGCTGTCTCCCATCGGTCTTATTGCGACAATGGAGTGTATTGAATCTGATTGATGCTGAACGATGCTATAATGAGGTAGGAGGATTACAAGGGTCCATGGCAGTAGGGTGGGCAGTGTTCAGGAATTATGTTGGTCATGCAAAGGAGATTTATGGAGACATAACAGAATATCCACTATTCTTCCTCATGCCGCCATCTGCATTAGTTGAAGCAGATCGAGAAGGGAACAATGTGGTAGCATTGAGTTCAGCAACCGAGCATATCGATCATGAAGTAGAGTTGGTGATTAAACTAGGAGATGACCTTCAACCAATCGAGATGTGCGTTGGCTGCGACACCACTAATCGAACCAGACAAACTAGAGCAAAGAAAGAGGGATGGCCTTGGCTCGAAGGCAAAGGCTTCACCGGTTCTGGAGTTCTTGGAACTTGGACAAAATGGGATCCGAATATTCTGAGCGTTGGATTGTCGATAAACGGAGAACTTCGCCAAGAATCTACTACTGATCTGATGGTTCATTCTGTAGATTCTATTCTGTCTCATCTGAATTCTTGGTACACACCTAGTCCTGGGGATCTAATTTGGACTGGTACGCCGCAAGGAGTCGGACCGATGAAAGAGGGTGATGTTATCGAGTGTTGGCTGAAAGATACGAAAGGTAATGTAATCAGTACCTTGAGTGCAACTTGTGTAATTTAGAATTAAAATTCAGGTTTTTACAATCCCACCACCCGTTTAAATAGACGAGTTTGGCGGCCCGGGTTATGGAACACGAATTTGAGTTTGGACCAGCATTCACATTGATGACCGTACACCTCTCCAACGGAGAGCAATTGAAAGTAGAGCCTGGAGCAATGGTTGCCCAGTCCTCTAATGTTGACATGAAGTCCGGAATGTCCGGCGGCTTCTTCAAGGGATTGATGAAGAGTGTGGTGGGTGGAGAATCATTCATTTTGAACACATACACATCCAATGGAAACGGTTGGGTCTCTCTTGCACCTGGGGCACCTGGAGACATTTCCTCTTTCGAACTGGGAGCAGGTCAAACTCTGTTTATGCAGGGTGGAGCATTCATTGCAAGCACCGCTAATGTTGAGACTGACACAAAATTCCAAGGCGCTAAGGGATTCTTCACAGGAGAAAGTGTATTCTTCCTACGCGCTAGAGCGACCGAAGGAACAGGTACAGTGTTCTACACGTCATATGGAGCATTGAAGGAAATAGAAATCAATGGAGAAGAAATTGTTGTTGACACTGGTCATGTAGTCGCATTCACTGATGGTGTAAGTTACACCGTAGGAAAAGTCGGAGGATTGGGATCTGCCCTACTCGGTGGAGAAGGACTTGTAATGAAATTCAATGGACAAGGTAAGGTATACATTCAAACTAGAGATTTCGGAGCTCTGGCTGCGAAATTAATCCCATTCATGCCTACTCGATCTAACTGATTGAATTGTAGACGAGGGAAACCTTGACTGAAAACCGCCCCTGCGGTTGGAATGAGGATGACCATGTCATTGGGTCAAAAATTGGAAAATTTCGGCTCTCGCCGATATACCAATGCTTGGCTAATGGACCACGATTGTGCTCCGCAGCACGGTGATTTCATTCTTCACCAGGATGGTTCATGGTCAACTAGTAAAGGAGACGAGGATGTCCTAGAAACAATTGACGGATCTGGTCGAATCATTACTCGTTCTTTCCAAAATTGGCACACACATCTTCCAATGATTCTCAACAGAGGAATGGGCGAAGGATTGCCTCTGATGGAATGGTTAGAAACTGCAATTTTTCCTGTTGAGAAGAAATTGACTGAGGATCTAATCAGAGTTGGTACAAAAGCCGCTGCTGCGGAGATGATAGCAACTGGAACTACCTATGCCTGTGACATGTATTTCCATACCGAAACAATCGGCCAGACGCTTGCAGAAACTGGTGTAAGGGCAACTCTTTGTGGCCCAATTACGGATGGATTGACTCCAAATTTTGAGCCCGGCTCAGGAGATGCGCTACGTCACATGGAAGGCCTGATTACTGGAGATTCTCCCAGACCTGGAAGAATCGATTACGGGGTAGGAACTCATTCCGTTTATGTCTGTGACAAGGAAATTTTACTCAAGGGTTCAGAATTAGCAAAGAAGACTGGATGTACATTACATATTCACACTTCAGAGACACGAAAAGAAGTAGCAGACTGTCACGAAGCAACTGGAATGTACCCCGTAGAATATCTTGATTCAATGGACTATTTTACAGAAGGAACCACTGTTTGTGCCCATTGCGGTTGGCTCACCAAAAAAGAAATGAGGATTCTTGCAGGCCATGATGCTCACGCAATTCACTGCCCTACCTCAAACCAGAAGCTGGCTTGTGGCGGAACTATGTCCTATCCTGCGATGAAGGAAGCAGAGGTGGATGTTCGCTTGGGAACTGATGGTTCCGCAAGCAACAATTCTCTCGATATGCGAGCGGAAGCAAAAGCGGCCAGTTTGGTTCAGAAACATGATCATTGGAATGCTCGAGTTTTAGGCCCGGAAGAAACTTGGCAATTAGCGACTAAAGATTCCAAAGATTGGGTTACTTGGGATCTCAATGATATTCGAATGTCGCCTATTGGAAAGAATGGTCGAAGATTACTTCCTAACTTGTTATACTCTGGTGGTAAAGTAATGGATGTCTTTGTCGATGGTGAAGCATTACGTAGGGATGGAGTTACGCTGACCGTGGATGAACAAAGTGCTAGAGAGGAACTCAATGAAGTGGTAATTGACTACTACTCAGAAATATAACGGTTGGAGCGCATTGAGATGATGAGACCGTTCATTACCATGCAAGGTCAAGCAAAAGATGCTCTAGATTTCTATCAAGCGGTATTCCCAAGCTTCGAGATGATTTCGCTTCAACATCATTCTGAACCCCATGAAAATCTAATCATGCTCGCTGTTTTTTCAGTCGATGAACAAGAGATTATGATTAGTGATAGTTTCATTACTCACGATTGGCAAATTAATCCTGGCATTTCGTTCTTCATTAATCTAGATCAGGAAGAAGAACTTCACAAACTAGCAGAACAACTTGGAGCAAATGGGAATCTCCACATGCCACCAGGTGACTATGGATTTTCGAAACTCTTTGCTTGGGTGGAAGATCAGTTTGGTGTAAATTGGCAGCTGAATATTGCCTAAATTCATCAAAAAAACATTATTTTTCAAAGGTTACATCCCTGTTACTGTGGAGTAACGAGTTTGTTACCTCCAAAACGGTTCTTTAAATCCATCAAGCAAACAGTCAGGCTTCATGTCCCAAATGAAAACGCTGTTTGTTTGCATGATTTTGATTGCCCTTCCGGCATCTCAGGTAAGTGCTGATGTTGATGAAACGAATTCAAGCCCAGAGGTAACTATTGGGTTTGGCAATGTTACCAATGATACAATGGAATTTACCATGGATACCTCCGTAGATGTGTACATCTTCAATATAATCTTGGCTAATGAGGAGGGGGCTGTTTACTGTGGCATCTCAGGATCTGGTGGACTCGCTGAAGAACATAACCTGTTTGTTAGCGTTCTTTATGCTGGGTGTTGGACAACAGGATACTATTACGGCGCTCAGGGAAGTTACTGGATTCCCTCAGGCAGTAATGATACTCTTACATCAATTTTCTACCAATCAAACAGCCCAGAGATATGCATCGGGAATGCGACATATGTAGTCATGTTACCGGATGGGGAGTTCGAAACTCGACAAGCAGACTTCGATCCTAATGATTGTCTGACCTATACTAAGTATGAAACCTACAACGATTTATGGTATGTTCTTGACGAAGATGGCAATGATGAAGGCGATAATGAATCTGACGTAGAGGAAATTATTGATGACAGTCTTTATCAGTTCAATGAAAATCTGTCGGTATTGGAAAACTTCGAAAATTTTGGAGATTTTTCCATACTAATTGAGGCATTGAATATTACTGGATTAGAAGATGATTTGAGTCCTAGTAATACACCACAAATGGGTTGGACTATCTTCGCTCCGACTAATGATGCCTTTGCTTCCATAGGATTGGATTTAGATGAATTTGATACATCAGAAG
>WTHI01000121.1:0-2064 GCA_011523185.1 Methanobacteriota archaeon | reverse complement strand
GGGTTGTGCTGAGCCGCGTATATCGTCATCAGCCGCACCGATGCGTCGTTCTCGCAGCCGTCGTAGCCCTGTATCGTGTACAGAGCGTTTAGCTCGTAGGTCTCCAGCGGGCCCGAGCAGTTGTTGTGGCCCCCCCACTCGACCATGTTCTCTATGGCGCCGGTGTCGTAGGCCTCCGAGTTTGTCCAGAGCGCCTCGTTGAACGGCACGCTGAGGACGGTGGACTCGTAGAGGACCACGTTGTCCAGGAACCCGTGGACCTCCATCACAGGGATCGGCGAGTAGCCGTCCACCGGCTCCGTGATGAGGTAGAACGCCATGCATCCCACGGCCGCGAAGATGTGGCTGGACTCCATGGCCAGCCTCTGCGACATCGAGCACCCGTTAGACCACCCGGAGGCGTAGACCCTGTCCTCGTCGACGTTGTACATCCCCAGCGAGATTTCCACGACCCTCTCGATGAAGCCGACGTCGTCTATCTCGTCGCGGGTGGAGTGCGCGCAGCACCACCCGGAGTTCCATGCCTGGTTCTCCTCGAGGTCCCACTGCATGTTGTAGCCCGCGACCCCGTCCGGGTAGACCACTATCGCCCCCACCTCGTCGGCTATGTCATCGAAGGAGGAGAGCTTCCTGTGCTCGATCGAGTTCGAGGCGTATCCGTGCATGTCGATGATGAGGGGCACGGTAACATTGGGGTCTAGGTTCTCGGGCACGTGGACCTGCCAGCACCTCGTCAGGTTGTCGTGGTCGATGCAGTTGAATATCCCGTCCTCGGTGTACGGCGGAATATCGTCCACGACCAACCCGTCCTCGTTTCCCGATGCCTCGCTCCCCCCCATCAGGCAGCCGGACAGGCTCGCCGATAGAAACAGAACCGCCACTAGGGCACGAGTCGCCATGCTGCTGGAGGCGCGTCCCCTCCAAAAATCCAACGTGGGCAGGGTTGAAGACGAACAGTTCTAGCGGGGGGCGTGTCAGATGCGCGTCACCCGCTCTCGCGCCTCCTCAACCAGATGAGGGACCAGAGGGGAGCCATCATCCTGGCATCGATCTGCTCGGTCCTGAACAAGATATGGGACCTCGCCCCCCCGGTTCTGATAGGGATGGCCATTGACGTGGTCCACCAGCAGGAGGAGTCCTTCCTAGCGGACTACGGCTACACCGACCCATGGGTCCAGCTGCAGGTACTGGCAGGGATAACCGTGGCCATCTGGGTCCTCGAGTCACTGTTCCAGTACTTCTACGGGGTCCTGTGGAGGAACCTGGCCCAGACCGCCCAGCACGAGCTTAGGATGGATGCATACAGGCACATACAGGACCTGGAGATGCAGTGGTTCTCCGAGCAGAGCACCGGCGGCCTGATGGCGATAATGAACGACGACGTGAACCAACTCGAGAGGTTCCTCGACCACGGGGCGAACGACCTGCTGCAGGTGGGCACAACCGTGATAGTGGTCAGCGGCATCATGTTCTTCCTCGCCCCAGAGGTCGCGCTCCTCGCAATCATCCCCGTCCCGGTGATAGTCGGCGGGTCCTTCCTGTACCAGAGGAGGATAGGGGTCAGGTACTCAGAGGTCCGAAAGGAGGTGGCAGAGCTGAACGCCATCCTGAACAACAACCTCCAGGGGATCACCACGATCAAGTCGTTCACCGCCGAGGAGCGGGAGGCCAAGAGGGTCAGCGACGCATCCCAGTCATACCGGGACGCCAACAGATCCGCCATCAGGCTCTCCGCATCCTTCGTGCCACTGATCCGGATGGCCATCCTCTTCGCGTTCACAGCCAACCTCCTGGTGGGCGGGAAGTACGCCCTCGAGGGCAAGATCGGACTCGGCGAGTACTCCGTTATCGTGTTCATTACCCAGAGGCTCCTCTGGCCGCTCACCAGGCTCGGCGAGACCTTCGACCTCTACCAGAGGGCCCTAGCATCGACCACCAGGGTGCTTGACCTGCTCGACACGGAGGTCGGAGTGGTTGAGGGCGACACCAGCATCGAGGAAGTCGAGGGGGACATCAGGTTCGAGGACATCCGTTTCACGTACCCGGGAAGGGAGGACGTCCTCA
>WTHI01000024.1:0-2064 GCA_011523185.1 Methanobacteriota archaeon | reverse complement strand
TCAAGATATGATTACCCCGCCCTATGGTCAGTAGAGGCATCTGATGAATGAGGTGAAATAGTGCGCGTTGGAATCGCATTGGTAATGGCAGCTGTGTTATTGATGGCTCCAACTGCCTCCGCTCATGGCGCGAACACATTCGCCTTCATAATGAGAAATAATTCAGTTCAGCCAGACGAAGCCTCGGTTCAACAGAATGATACCTTGATTTTTTACAATGTCGCTTCGGATAGGAACCTCACACTTACATTTTCCGCTGAAGGGAAAAATGGTACAATAGATTGGGATTGTGAGACTGGGCCATCAAACTCAACAAATACTGACGATGAGTGTCTAGTTTGGCTTGACCCCAGTGTCTACAATGATACCATGTTGCGAATACACATTTTTGAAAATGATACTTTGTGGAACAAAATCAACGTGACTATTCAATTTGATAATCACACAGAAAACGGACCACCAGCTGGGTTTAATCATCCAGGTGATGGGCAACAACCTTCAGATAAAGCCGAATTGGCAATCGGAGAATTCATGCAATTACTTTTCTCTCCTCAATTCCTACTAATTTTACTGCTGATAGTTATTTTAGGATTTATCAGGACTCGAAAATTGAAAAACGAGGAGGAATAAAAATGAATTCAATATCTAAGTCTATTTTCGCAGTATTGATCACAACAAGCCTACTATTAGCAGGATGTCTCGGAGAGGAAGAAAGCCCATTTTATGGTGAAGAAATAAAACCAGCAGTAGCTGTTGAAGACTTCATTCTGTTAGATGAAAACGGAGAACCATACGCTTTGAGTAACCTAGAAGGAAAGGTCATCGTTATCGCTTTCCTATTCACCCGTTGCCCCGATATATGTCCGGTAGTAAGTGCAAATTTGTATTACGTCGCTGATCAATTGGGGGATGCATATGGTGAAGAAGTGGCAATTTTATCAATCACAGTAGATCCATGGACCGACAACTCTACTGTACTGAAGCAATACTCTGATGACCGAGGATTCCATTGGCCGCATCTTACGGGCAGTTTAGAAGAATTACAACCAGTATGGACCAATTTTGATGTCGGATTAACAACCTACGATTCAGACCAAGATGGAGATGGAGTTGCTGATGGATTCGATCTCTGTGCAGACACACCGGAAGGCGAAGAAGTGGACGACGAGGGGTGTGGAGTTGACACTCAACAGTCTGAGGATTCGGCAGTTACCGTCAAGCATCATCCACTAAGTTACTGGGTAGACCATACTACTGGAACAATCATCGTTGACAAGAATTTCAATCAAAGAGTTTGGTGGGCAGACACCGATTGGAATGCAGAAATGGTCCTAGAAGACATACTGTATCTACTCGAGGAATGAATATGGGTCAGAAAATATTCGCAATTCTACTTGTTTCGATTTTGCTATCTGGGTGTTTAGGCCAAGATGACAACGATATTGAATTCAATGGAATAGAATATCGAGAACCACCTGATGCACCTGATTTTACTTTGATTGACCAAAATGGCCAGGAATTCACACTCTCTGACCTAGATGGAAAGGTTGTTGTTGTGGCTTTTGTGTACACAAGCTGCCCTGATATTTGCCTCGCAATTTCAGCAAATATGGCTTGGGCTCAAGCAAATCTGGGCGATGCAAGTGATGATGTTGTATTCGTATCGGTTACAATTGATCCTGCAAGGGATACAGTAGAACATCTATCCGATTGGACTGAATCTAGAGGATATAATTGGACACATCTAACCGCTGAAAGGCCAAGTACTCTGATGGAAGTTTACTCCTCATGGAATGTAATTGTTGATGACGAGCACATTGCCGCCAGCGCTCCTCCTGAAGGTGCTATGAATCGAGTAGTGTTCCTAAATTCAAGCGACGAGACAATAGTTGTAGATTATCTAAATTCAAAGTTACAGGTCTCCGATACAGTCGCTGATTTAGACAATAAAACAAGAAATTCTGCAGGAGTTAATTTCTCCACAGAAGGATGGACTTTGATGAATTGGAACCATACATCTTGGAGTTGGCAAGAATCAGAAGAAGGCTATCTTGAGGAATTCGC
>WTHI01000042.1:0-2070 GCA_011523185.1 Methanobacteriota archaeon | reverse complement strand
CTTTACTGGCAAAAATAGGTGCTTGATAAAATTTAGAAATCTCAGATAAATCACCTATGTGGTCTGGATGCTTATGAGTAAATACAGTTGCAATAATCTTACTTCCTGACTGCTCTATTTCAGCAACCTTATTCCTCAGGATTTCCAAGGCTTCAATCGATCTAGCGGCAGGGTCGACTAGGATTCTACTTCCGCCAGGATGGCCCAAAACATAGCAATCGGTATGAGTTGCGGGCGGAAGTGTATCTGTTGGTATTGGTACTAGCTCGACACCGTTTGCATATTCGATTCTGTGGTATCCACTTGGAGGGTTTTTGGCTAATTCTGAGAATCCTAAATCAACGATGTCGCGAATAAGTGTGACTTGAGGAGGTGGTAATTTCACCTCATGAGAAAGCCAAGCGTCTAGTAACTCGTTTGGCTTCCACCACTGGAATTCATCAAATTCTGTTCGGCCACTAGGAAGTCTTGGTTCAATTGAAGTGTCTCCCGTTGCGACATGATAGAATCTATTTCTGTGACGAATTGGTGCAACGGGCGGAGTCGTTCTTTGGGTAATTAGAGATGGGTTAAAATTGTCAATTGATAATGTTCCTTCAGAAACTAGTTTTGCCCATTCTGATTTATTTTCATTGACTTGGTCCATAATTTCGACTTGCACATTCTTGAATCCACCACTTCCATCTGGTGCAACCCCTACTTCTTCCAGCATCTCTCTCAATAGAGCGATTAGCGATTCACGGTCCTCTCTTTCAGAAAACCAAGATAGGTTATCTTCCGCTGCTTCTCTATCCACTCTACTTATTCCGCCGCCTGGGAATGCCCAAAAGTCAGGAAAACTTGGGACTTCCGAGACTCTATGACAGAGCAGAATTTCCATCTCTTGACCTGAGTTTCTACTGATTACTGCTGCAGCCGAAGGTCGAGGTTTTGCAACCTCTGCCGAGGGCAATTCGACCCCCTCTGGCAACTCACTCATGACTCAACGAGGGGGTTGACCGCTTCAATCCCGCCCCGAGTGGAGCCTCTCGGCAAACTCAAGTCAAACATCCCTCAGGACTGAACATGAGCGCTGGCGGGTTCGACGTAATCACCATTGGACACACCAATACAGCCACCGGCCAGCGCGAGCATGAAGTGCAAATGCCTAGATTCGGGCTAGGAGTTTGGCAGATGTCTGAAGGAGGAGAGTGCAAAACAGCCGTTCAGCACGCCATTTCCTCAGGATACAGACTAATCGATACTGCAAGATCCTACGCAAACGAAACTGAGACCGGCCAAGCCATTCGCGAGAGTGGAGTGCCCCGCGATGACCTATTCGTTGTCACCAAATTGCGCCGCCCACACGCAACGAGTTACGAGGCAGCACTCGAGCATTGCCGTAGTAGCCTAGATATGCTTGGATTGGATTGTATTGACCTATACCTTGTTCATGCTCCACCTGAAGATATAGAGGCTAGAGCCGGGGTATGGAGAGGAATGGAAGAATGCCTTGCTCGTGGATGGACTAGATCAATTGGAGTCAGCAATTATGGCGCCCACCACCTAGATGATATGCGAGCCTATGCTACGATTTTACCTGCGGTCAATCAAGTGGAAATCCACCCATGGAATCAGCGCCCTGCTCTTCGAGCAGCAACAGAAGCAATCGGAGCCAAGGTGATGGCTTACTCGCCATTAGCAAGAGGTCACAAGGTTGGATGTGATAATCTCGCAAAGATAGCAAAATCACTAGAATGCACACCAGCCCAGGCCGCAATAAAATGGGTATATGACACTGGGGCAATTACGATCCCAAAATCTAGCAACCCAGGTAGAATAGATGAGAACCTTGCGAGTTTGCATGTCGATATCAGTGGAACAGAATCTGCGTTTAATCAATTAGAAGAAGCCTATGTTTCAGGTTGGAACCCTACTGCCGAACCTTGAGGGATTATGATGAGAGATCCTGAGACAATTGAGGAAGAACTAGCTCTATTCGCAGAAGCGATAGAAGCGGGAATCGATCCATTTCCTGAACCAAAGAAAGAGACTCCTTGGGCAAGATATGCAGTTGCTTGGTTCATGATT
>WTHI01000115.1:0-2076 GCA_011523185.1 Methanobacteriota archaeon | reverse complement strand
GCAGCGGTGGCGGTGCCGGTGGTGGCGGTGTTGGTGGATCAAAGGCCTACTATGGTTCAACTAGTGAACAAGATCTCGAATCTTCAGCAGGATCTGGTGGAGGAACTGGAATATATGGACAGGGTTCTAACGGTGCTGGAGGATATGGTACTGGTTCTACTGCTGCAGGAAAAGGTGGTTCTGGCGGACAAGATGCACAAAACACTGATATGATCAGTACTCAACCTGGCGGATGGGCTGGTGGTGGAGGAGCACAAGCACATGCAATTTTCCCTACATCGGAAAATTCCCATTATTTGAATGATTATGGTAGAGATGGAGGACGCGGCTCTGCCGGAGTAGTTAGAATTATTTGGGGTCCTGGTAGATCATTCCCAAATACTAATACTGAGGATGTTTGATAATTGATTTCTCATAAAAATACGCTCCGATTGGGAGCGTGTGATAATATTTTGTCTAAATAAAAGAGGATATTAAAAACGTTACTTACCCCCGAAGAGAGATGTCAAGACTTAGAGTTAACTCACTCACAAATAAAACTAATGATGGGGCACCAGAGTTTATGCATGGTGCATCTGTTGTCGGTGTTGTTACTGCTACCTCATTTAGTGGAGATGGATCTGGACTGACAAATATTACAGGAGCAACTCAAATTATTAATAGTGGCGTTCCATATGGAACTGCAACGGGAATTAATTTTGGAGATAACTTTAAAGTAGAATCTATAGATGCTCAAGGAAATGCGACTCTGAGTATAGATCTTTCCGCTATAGATTTTAGTTCCGAGATTCAACCAGCAGTAGATGCTGCAGTTGCTAATCTTGTGGGCACAGCTCCTGCAACTATGGATACAATACAAGAATTGGCTACGGCATTGGGAGATGATCCAAACTTTTCTGTTACACTCGCCACATCTTTAGATACAAAAGCAAATCTTGCTGGTGGCGCTGATTTTACTGGAGATGTGACCGTTTCAGGAAGTATCGCTGCTACTTCATACTCTTTCGCTAATCTGACGGAGCTTTGATACATGAATATTCAAGATACGGATTATTTCCTGATTGATGATGCTGGTGTCACTAAAAAAGTTACTGCTCTTAATCTCAAAGACAACATGCTTGGGGATTACTCAAGTAAAAAATTGCTGGTCAATTTAAGCGATTACAGTTCTCGCTTCATTTATGCTGGTGATATGAGAAATAAGTTGCTGGATAGTCACTGGATGGTAATAGAAAGAGGTGGACAATCTTACAAAGCAAGTGGAACGAAAGTCCTCGATTATCTTGGGCCAGTACCTACAGGTGGTGGTAATGATATTACGACATCTTTCTATGAGATTAGTAATCGCTTTGTTGCCTCGCCAACTTCAAGCGACTATAGTGGATCATATGACGTTGGCGAGGCTCAGACTGATTTTGTTGGAACTGGAAGAGTTTATATTGGAGTAAAGGTTACGGCGTCAACTACATATTATAATGATATTCCGATCGCAGGTGTTCAAGTTTTAAGTCCAGATGGAAATACCCTTAAAGAGTCTTGGATCTTCTATAGTTCTACTGGAGGTACTGGTAGTGGATGGCGATCAACTAATTTTCAAATAACTGGTGGATCTTCTACTCCTGGTTTTATGATAACTCCCGCAACAGCATCTGGTTATTCTTATTACCAGATTACCACTAGTTATGCAGTTACTAAATTTGGCTTTGCAAGTTCAACTGGTTCAAGTTATACCGGTACTACTGGTGGAATTAGTAGTGCTTATAATTACACTATCGCACCTGTGGGAAATTCTCAGATTCCTCAAGTATCCTCTAACTTTTATGCATATCGCGAAACAAGTGGATCTACAAGATATACTGGGGCTGTGATGAGAAGTCCCGAAATTAATTTTTCCGGCGGGGAAAAAATTAGAGTCATCCATTTGCTTACCGGTTATAGTGGTACTCCACAGAATGCAGATGATAGTCTATATGTTGCAGTTATTTAATAATAAATATAATTAACAGGAAAAAAAACTTACCCATTCCATTACTGTAAAAGGATATGTCGAAACTTAGAGCCAATGAAATTGTAAAC
>WTHI01000052.1:0-8166 GCA_011523185.1 Methanobacteriota archaeon | reverse complement strand
TACCCATTGAGTTGATTTTACTCTGGCCCCCAAGGAGTGACCTGCCGGGTCAGGCCTAGCCTGTGGGTGAAAAGGAATCTGAGATTCAGCAGACCATCTCCCCAGGTGTTGATTTCAGCTTCCCCAACTCTTGGCCGGTAAGGAACACTGACTTCTGCGGTATTCTTCTTGCCAAGGTAACGGCGAGCACGAATCTTGAATTCTTGAGAAAGAGGCATCCCATCGTGGCGAGGCCGGACTCTCTCGTCCTCGAAAATTGACTTGCGGAATACCCACATTCCACTCTGGGAATCATGGACACCATACCAATATAGGACCTTTGCAGTAGTGGATAATACCCAATTTCCAAATCCATGTAATCCAGGCATAGCACCTTCTTCGGCTCTTCGAAGTCTATCACAAGTAATCCATTGCAAATCCTCTTGCATTAGTTTACGAACCAAATCAGGAACTTCTTCTCCAGGGTAGGTACAATCTGCATCCATAGTCACAATCACATCACCCGGTGCCATTGCAAATCCGGTCTTGTATGCGCGACCGTATCCCTTGCGAGGCTCGAGATAGACACTAGCACCTTCCTCTTCCGCCAACTCTCTAGTTTTGTCAGTGGAGTTTCCATCGACAATCAGGAAGTCTAACTTCTCACACCAACCATCGTTAGGAACAGAGCGAATCGTATCGACGATGGCCGCTTCTTCGTTACGAGTTGGGATTACCACAGTAACATGAACGGGGAGTGGTTCAGACATCTAAATCGAATTTTGCGACCTAACCGACCGCTATGAATCATACTGGCGTTAGGGCTACCGGAAGTCCCCTAAAAAAAGGCCTAATTTAGTGAAATCTCCAGCGACGGCAAGGCCATTCGTTTGAAATGAGCAGCCCTTGAGCGATAGATGGTTGAGATGGGTCTGCACATCGCTATGCTGTCGGCAGAATACCCTCCAAGATGGGGTGGTATGGGTTCAACCGTTTACCACCTTTCAGCCGCCCTAGTCGAGCTCGGACATCGAATTACGGTGATTACAAGAGACGGTGGCGGAAAAGCCCTTGAACAGCAAGGAGTGAATATTCGGGAAGTCAAATGGCTATATGCTCCAATGGCATTTACTAAATCGTACGGTAAGCATGCACTTGCAGATCTCAAGAAATTGCACTCTGAAGATTCAGTCGACGTGGTTCATTTACACTGTCCAATGATTTCCTGGACAGAATCGCAATTCAAGGATTGCAAAGAAAATGTCGCTCCAATCGTCTCATCTCTTCATGGCTCATGGCTCGGCGAAAGAGATGGTTTGCGTACCGCAGCCGAGCAGAAAGAAGCTGCTGTATGGGCAAATCCAAACGACCTAGCAATTCTGCTAACTGCTGGCCATTACGCTAAATTTGAGCGAGCTGCAGTTAACGGTTCAGATGTCTGTGTGGCAAATTCTCATGCCACTAAAGAGGACTTCCTTGAGAGGTATTCTCCTCCAGCCGACTGGAACTGTCAGGTGATTCATTGGGGAGTAGATACAGAGATGTTTCACCCAAGTGGGGAAGCTAAGGAAACAGAAACCAATCAAATCCTTGCAGTAGGCCGATTAGCGGCTCGCAAAGGATACGGTTCTCTATTGCGAGCCTTTGCTGAAGTAAACCAAAAAAATCCGGAAACAGAATTGCTAATCGTAGGTCGAGGTGACCTCAAAAAGAGGCTGATTAAACAAGCAAAACGCCTAGGAGTTTCTTCTTCCGTACGAATTGACTCAGGAATGCCCTTCGACAAATTGGCAGAAGAATTTCGTAATGCGGATCTTGTCGTATATCCTTCCTATTACGAAGGTCAGGGTTTGATTCCTCTCGAGGCAATGGCCTCTGGAACACCTGTTGCAACAGTAGATCATGGGCCGTTGCCAGAAATGGTCGATGATTCAGTCGGAGCGTTATTCACCATGGCAGATATAGAATCAATGTCGAGTGTTATTCTCAATCTTTTATCTGACCCGGACGATCTTGAATCTCGTGGTAAAGCAGGACGTGAAAGAGTTCTCGAAAATTTCACCTTTGGACAAAACGCCGAGAGATTTTCTCAAATTTATTCACAATTAGCAAACTGATTCTGGGGTGAGGTTGATGGGGGGTTAACCCTACGCAGCCCAATATGAGTACACCAAACATCAGGTCATTCCGTGCCGTGGAAGTCAGCACTTTGAGTCATATCGCTATACTCTTGTTAATCTCAATTCTTGCGATTATTCACCTAAAATCTATCATTCAGCCATTGGTAGTAGCGGTCCTATTGTTTTTCCTAATTCGTCCTCCAGCCCAATGGTTGGAGGAAAGATATGGTCACCCATTGGCGGCTTACGGAATATTGACAACCGGTGTAGTGATGGTATTCTTTTTCGTCGGAAATATTCTCTATCAAAGCCTTCAAGATTTTAGCACCGAGGCGGTCTTGCTCGAGGAAAAAATGACTGAGAAGATTGAATGGTTTTCGGACCTTTCAATATATGGTTATTCAATCGATACAAGTGCACTCACTGGATTAGTTACAGTCGACCGAATCAACACAATTACCACCGAATTTGTAGGTACATTGGCGGGATTCACTGGTAGTACAATTACTGTCTTTATCTTCCTAATTTTCATCATTGTAGAAGCCGAGACGCTTCCAAAAAGGCTTCAAGCAGCATATCCCGATGAAATGGATAGATTTTCTTCGATTGTGGAAAACGCTGGGGCGGGAATAAATACCTATGTGATAACCAAAGCATCTGTGGCCTTTGGTCAGGCGGTAATTGTAGCAATTATCCTCAGTTATATGGGAATTCCAGGTTGGTTTATGTGGGCTTCAATTACCTTCCTTCTAGACTTCGTGCCATACGTAGGGGCACCACTTTCTTTCATTCCCCCAACGATAATTTCGTTTATTCTCTTTGAGCCTGTAACCGCCTTACTAATCCTTGGAGCGCTATTCGGAAACCAAGTCGCATGGGGTCAATTTGTTGAGCCTCAGCTTGCTGGTCAGCGACTCGATATGTCGCCAATAGTTCTCTTGATTCTAGTTGCATTCTGGGGTTGGGCTTGGGGGATAATGGGAATGATTCTCGGGGTGCCTCTTGCTGTGATTATGAAATTAGCATTGGAGAGTGATCCAAGAACTCGCCCAATTGCAATGTTACTCTCCTTGAACCCTAACTCAAACGATGAATCTTGATTTGAGTCAGGACTGGAAAATTATTGCTAGAATACCATCGGTTTTGATGCTGATTTCATCTCCTAATGATTGGTTATGCAGACCCTTTGTTGAGAAATTCAATGGTTCTGAATTGAGATTCCAGCGGGCGCCGGAGATGGTTACCTGTTGACAGTCTTCTAAGGCGAATACTGAGAATTCGTCACCCTTTGGTATAACAAAATCAAGAGAACCATCTGCAGGGTGCAGTCGTTTGGTAATTCCACTAGAATGGTGTAATTGCACTGAAAGCCCCGAAGGGGCCTCTGTTAGAGCCGCCCAAGTTCCAAGGATATGGTCGGAACTACCCCCATCAATTCCGACAACGTCTACTTCGGTGAAGCCCCTCTCTGAGATTAGGACAAACGATTTTGCCAAGTCACTCGATGAATCATCTGAGAGTAGGGTCGACTGACCTTTCCAATCAACAATATCGACTGAATCTAAGTCGCCTAGAACCTCAGATACCTCAAACCCTGCAGCAATCGCTTTGTCAGCACCTCCATCAATCCCAAACAAAGTCGCATCATCGAGTAATTTGCTGACCATCTCAGGGTTTGGCGAGTCTCCATTGCACCAGAGAACCGCGCGCATCATCTCACCTTCGCGGTCACTTTGCCTTCGACTAGAAGATCTACATCTTCCAACGCTACAGTGGATTTTCTACAAACTCCTCTGATGTGAAGAGGAACATTGACAGTTCCACCAAGCGCCATATTATTTCCAAAACCGAAGTATATCGCCCCTCTTGAAACCAAATCTTCCAAAGGATTGCCGATGATTTTTGCCCTAGGATTCATTCCAAAACCAAATTCTGCAAAGTTACCCACCATCGCTGCTTTCGATGGTCTGAGACCTGAGCGAATATCCTCCATTTGTTTCCATATCGCTTCGGCTTTTTCATCACCGCTAACGTCTGTGATGATTCCTTCTTCAACCAAAATCGAAATTGGTTTTTCCAATTTTTCACCCTCCCAAGAACCATCGATTACGATTCTACCATTTGCACTACCTTCCTTTGGTAGAACGAACACCTTTCCGGCAGGTAGATTTGTAATTGCTCCCGGTCGGTTACAAATTCCATTATCTTCCAAAATCCATCGACCTCCGGTAGTGAATTTTAGATCAGTACCCGCCTCACTGGTAACATGAACTTCTCTTCTTCTACGAAGTATCGAATTGAGACCAGAAATTTCTTTCTGTAAAGCATTGTAATCAGCAGTCATACCACCATTTGCAAAAGTCTCTGCATCGATACCTGGGAGAGAAGCAATTCTGACATTCTCTCGAGATGCATTTGCCCTTGCTCGTGTATGGGTAAGTGAGTGCTTGGTCGCCATCAGGACAACATCTTGACGCCGCATTAAGTCAGCAACTGGGTTTGGCGGTTCATTTCCCTCTCGATGACTAGGTGGCATCATCATCATCAGAACTCTTTCAGTTACCCTAGCGGTTGCCTCGTAGAGTGCTCTTCCAATTTCTGATGACTCTGGGTCTGTGAGGATTAACACAGATTCCACCGGTCTTACCTGCATGCAAGTTCGAACAACCGAACGCGCGGCTGTGAGCATTGCTTCCTCGCGCTGCTCATCAGCGTCAGGTGGAGTCTCATCTGCTTCGCTCATCTCGACAACCTCCTGAGAGCGGTCCCCCTTATTGAAAGCCGCTCCGGAATGTCAAATCATCTAACCAAGCGCCTCTTATTCCCCCCAGCCTACGAAAAGGTATGGACGGGGTATCCGCAGTTAGGGCTTACACACTGCTTGCGGTACTTGCAATCGTAGCCGGCGGATGGATGCTAAATGAGGCGCCGGAAGCCGATTTGATTGAGCCTGAAATGGATACTTTCGCAGAAATAGAGGCTGCCCCAGCCTCTGCAGAAGATGATTCTGGTGCCGATCAGCCAATGGAAACCAGGAAAGGTGGTGAAGAGGAGGAAAAATCGGATTCTTCCGATAACCTTCCAACGGGTCTAGTTGCAGGAGGAGGGGCTGCTCTTGGTTCTCTTGCAGTCGGCTCGATTCTCTTCGAAGCGATGCGAGTTACTGTTCTAATTGCTCTTGCAACCCCTTTGCTTGCGAGGATGAAAGCAAATCGCGATGATATGCTTACACGCGGTAGAATCTTGGGTTATTTGGAAGCGAATGCTGGTATTCATTTCTCCGCTCTTCGAGATGCATTAGGTCTAGCAAATGGTGTCACAGCGTACCATCTTCACACTCTAGAAGGACAGGGTGAAGTCATTTCTTGGAGAGATGGAAAACTCCGACGCTACGCAATCTCCAGTCTCAGTAAAGAAGAGTTGAGCCGAATTCGCAACCCAATTGGAGGAACACGACTAGCGATTCTTGAGGTCTTGGCAGACTCTGGCCAAATTGGCTTGAAGGGAAGTGATATTCAAACTAAGTTGCAGATTTCTCGTCAACTTCTCAGCCATCACCTAAGCGAGCTGAAGACTGCAGAGTTAGTCGAGCCAGCGAGTGAATCTCGAAGGCCAAATTGGCGTCTATCTTCAGTTGGATTAGAGACATTATCCAGCAGTCGAGAACTTGCCAGATCCGAGGCCGCCGGTTAGCGAGATTTCGGCTTACTACTCCGCATTCCGGAAACCAATTTCCCACTGGTCCGCAGTCCTACGAATAGGGGTGAATTGTCATTGATGCAGGAATGGAAGTTGCTTAAGTCTTAGACCACATTGTAGTCGGTTTGATGACCTATAACGCGGACATGCATTTTGCTGCGCTGATTTTCATGGTCGGCGCAGGAGGCCTAGCCTCTGTATTGGAGGTGGGCGTAGCTGAAGAGACGAAAGCCCAGGAAATTGATGAGGATGATACAGATGATCCCGCCCCATCAAATGAGTTGAATCTAGGTGTTCCGAATAAGTTTAGTTCATCCTTTGATTATTGATTTGTCAAATCATTGAACCAAACTATTGAAAATCCATTCTCAGAATAAGTTGATTTAATCGAGTGTGGAAATATGGCAACTGACAACTCTCAATCTAAGGTAATCTTAGTTTTCATCATGTTTGTATTTGTTTCAATAATTGGCCTTGGTAATCCTGATGATTCCACAAACGAACTAAATGAATCTGAATTTGAGATTCCGATTGTAAGTAGATCAACGGAATTAATCGCTTTAGAAAGCGAAGAGACCATCACAATCCGAGGGAATTCGAATCTTCAATTGGACTATTACGTCAATTATGAATATGAATGTGGGCTATCCGGATACTACACCTCACTAGTGATTAATCCGATTAATCAACCAGACGCAGATGCTCCCCTATGGGTTTGGCTTCATGGAGGAGGGTCTGGTTATTGGGATGAGGAAGGAATTTACCATTCAACAATAGGCCAAGATCAGGATACGATGAATCATCAAGAGGATGCCGAGAAACTAAGGTTGCATGTTGAGGTAAGGATGGAAACTAACCAAGGAATTCTTGAAGATCAGACACTCAAGCGCAGAATAGAAGAAGGGTATAGAGTCCTTGTTGTCTCCTTGTGTGACCACGACATATACCTGGGAATGGGTACAACTTACCCCAATCATCCTACCAATCCAGATGCTCAAGTCAATGGATTACAGGCCACTATGGCTGCAATAGATCATGCTATTTCGTCGTACCCAACAACTCAGGTTTGGGCTCATGGTACCAGTGCTGGAGGACATGGTGTTTGGGGGCTTGCAACCAGCTATGCTGCTGAAGGGAATCCGATTACAGGGATAATTAGTGATTCTGGCCTGACTAGTCCGACATACTTGGACTTTCAGAATATTACTGAACAAGGTTTGGGAGGGCGACAGCAGTCAACATGGAGAGCACTAGAATTTGCAGAAAAAGTAGGATTTTACACTAATTTAGAAATTCCTGCTTACCCTGAAGCAATGATTAGCCAATCCGATTTTAGAGCCGTACCGTCTATTTTTATTCTTGGTGATGATGACCCCTTCTGTTACTCAGATGCAGATCCAATTCCTCAAGCAAGTGCAAAAAATTTGAGCAATTGTGGGCATCTGGGTGAAAACTTGAGGGTATCAATCGAGAATCAAATAAACTCCCCTCATGAACTTCATGTGATCCCAAATACAGGACATGTGCCTACCAACGACCCGGGTCCTGCCAACGATTTAGTTGATGCATTTATAGAGAGAATTTTAGCCACAAACCCTGCAAATTTCTTGCATCATTATTATTCCTCAAATCAAATTATTGAAGATAGTGAGGATTACAATGTACTTTACATTGGGCATAGTTTTGGGAAAATATTCGCTCAACAGATGGAGGATTTGTCGCTATCGGCCGGGATTACAAATCATTCACAGTACATCGAGATGAGTGGGGGCGCATCAGGAGCGCCCGATGCATTGTGGGCAGATGATGGCCATCGTGAGAGTATCAAATCGTACCTAGATACCGGAGAAATAGATGTTTTGATTATGATTTGTTGTAGCAAGGATTTCATTGAAACTGGGGCGCAGTCAGATGAGGCGATTTGGAATTTCACATCCTATGCGGTAGAGTCAAATCCAGAGATTAGGATTGGTTTAGCCTTTCCTTGGAAAGATTTTCCAGCAGATTATGAAAATGGTACAGAGTATAGGAATCAAACCGATTGGGCTTACAATAGTTGGGTGAATCTATCATTAAATTTGAGCAGAGATTTCCCGACAGCTGATGTATTTACTTTCCATCACGGTGCAGTTATGTACGAACTTCGAGATATGTTTGAAGCTGGTGAGTTGGAAAATGATGTTGAACAACTTTCAGGTCCTGAATCGACCTCTATCTTTAGAGATCGAAAAGGTCATGCTGGCCAAATTGCTATCGATACAGGTGCCCTTGTTTGGCTTCATGCCATTCATGGAGTGGACCCTTTGACAATGCCTGAGTTCACGCAATGGGAAACCGATATTCGCGAAGTAGCAAGAAAAACAATTGA
>WTHI01000125.1:0-2099 GCA_011523185.1 Methanobacteriota archaeon | reverse complement strand
GTAACGCCATAATCCATGCAATTCCAGAATTGTAAATTCTCCAAACTCATGTCTATGACTGGGGTTTGGGGGGATCGTAGAAACGCACTGATAGGGAGTTTGTCATACATTGCACCATACTCAGGCAAGTATGTCTCAAAATAAAAAGCGCGTCCAGGTATGCTCTTTGCAGCAACCCAGACGCCCTCTACAAACTCCCCATGACCATCTTGATGATCTCGTAAATATTCTTTACGTACCCAGACTTTCTCTGCGGGAAGATTGCAAATTAAATTCATCGACCTTGACCGCGATAACGCTTACGCTTACCGTTACGACTAGATGCTGCATACTTCGTGTGCTGTCCTGATCCCTGACGAGTCTTTTTCGGGGTAGACTCAATCATTGGAGATCCACTAAGACCAACTTTGCTTCGTGCCATAGTTTAAAATTGATTGACTTGAATATTATAGCACAGATCAGAGACCTGTGTGAGGAACAAGTGGCGCAGTGCCCATAAAAACTGTCACACTTGCTTTTCCAATCATGGGTGCGCCAAAGTTTGTTACGGAACCAACGGTCGCAGCAGCGCCTCCATTGATTCTTACTGTCGCATGACCTGTCAAAAGCATGTCAGCGTGCGGAGGTGGGGGCGGAATAATAGGAATTGTGTGCGGAATACACATATTTCCCGTGCTCATTGCGGGTAAACCGTTAATATACACATTAGACGAGTACCCTGCCCCTTCTGGATGCACGGGATTCTGTGTTGTGAGTACTGGAATTGGGGGTGGGTGAATGTCGTGGTTACCATATGGTGCTAAACCATATGTCATAACTGGCATTGCCATATTATAACGATATATCTGTCGTCACTCTATTTATTCCTGCCTTACTGAAATATTGTTCGTACCGTTGGGCAGGGATATCTCCATTGTATCTTACAGGCAAATAGAAATACCAAATATTATTCGTCAAGTTACTTGCAAACGTTTGTACCGCAGATGCTGCCAATTCAGCACGTACTGCTTCGTCTGGTCCCGTGATAAAATCTGGCACCACAATTGTCGTACAAGCAACCTTAATCGTGTAGATCACAGTATCCATTTCTGACTGTCTAATATCAGCAATTAAACCTGCTCTAGGATTGCCTGTAACGCCATCTCCTTCAATCTTGGTAGATTCATCATAATAAGCATTTCCAATGGTCTGTGCGTCCTCGTAGTCCTGTATGGCGGTGTTTATGTAACTATTCTGGATATAGGGTTCCCACTCGGCGTCGCTCGGTCCTGAAAACTCTGGTATTTCAACATCTCCAGTAATATCGGCGTTTCGCTTGATCCAGGCACCATCTGGTCTTAATTTGATAACCTCGGAGTAATCGTATCCTAACTCATCAGCACCTCCATATCCCCATTGTGGTTGACCATACTGTGTACCATTTACAATGGTCATCTCCTGATCATAGAATCCCCACTCGGTGCAGCGCCCTGTGATCTGTGTAATACCCAAAAATCCATTCAAGATGATCGGTGGTATGAAATTCAAGTTCTGTTCAATCTGTACACCAGGATCCAAACTACCGTTGAAAGACGGTAAAAGATTAACTTGACCGTGTGCTCTCTCCACCACGTCTCCACCATAGATCGGCGGTTCCCAGTTTACCAATTCCTGTGCAGTGGCATCGTCCATTCCCTCATAGTCATCCATTGACCTGGGGCGGATGTCAATACGCTCGATAGTGCAGTTCATGGTGACAATCCGTTCGTCGGGATTGATCGGAACCATCCAGATCTGTGTTGGTTGTATCTCTTCCCATGTTAACCATGGAGGGGTCTGAGAAATTAAACCTAATTGCAATCCATCAATAATTGCTTGTGAGTCCTTCGGATAAAACCTCCCAGCATAGAACGGGACTCCATTGCCTGAGAGAGAAGACAACATCTGTAAGTCGCTCAGTTCTATCGGTCCTATTCCTCCCATGGAAGGAGCTAGGATGTTTATATAAGGTACTGCCATTAGACTGCTTTTGCTACCCTTAGAAGATCCTTCTTGATCCCCTCAACGTTATTATGTAGATAGTCAAGCGTCTGTGCTAGACTCTCCCTCTCCGTCGCTGT
>WTHI01000037.1:6414-8225 GCA_011523185.1 Methanobacteriota archaeon | reverse complement strand
CTTCAAGCCGAAGCGAGGAGTGCATGGCTGAAGAAGAAACAAGGCAGCCTTAGCGAAGAAGAATGGGAAGAACTCTCATCAATGGCAGAATTTATGGATGCTGACTCGAAAGATATTGAAGGCGGAAAAAACCAATTTACTCTTCTATTGGATGGAAAAAAGGAAATTGAAATCAAAGTTCATTCTCAGGGTGATTTAATTCAAAAGATTAGCAATATTGAATCTGATTCTTTTATCATGTATCTTGAGGATTCAAAATCAAAGGGCAGGCAACTTGAGTTCAATTTCTTAGGAGATAGGGGAGGAGATGATTACTTGCAGATTAGAGAATTAATCGCAGATGAAGAAATAAGGTCTGAAGAAATTAATGTTGAGAAAAACTTCCAGAGAATATTCTCATTCATCAAGGAGGCGTTGAATAATGCCAACAACGACGAAGATTGGTGGAATGAAAGTTAGTGCTCAGAAGGTTGATTCCCACTCTTCTACATCTTGAGCGCGTTCCCAATCTGCGTAATTTGTAGCTCCTCGTGCGGTTAGCATCTCTCTAGCAAGTAGCCAGTAAATCAGAGCGAGTGAGCGGCGACCTTTGTTATTCGCAGGTAATGCTAGGTCAACGTTTCGAAGAGTGTTGTTTGCATCGACGATTCCGACAATCGGAAGACCGGATGACACAGCCTCAGAGAGAGCCTGTGAATCGGCTGCTGGGTCGGTTACAAACAATACCTCAGGTTCGGTATAAGTTCGTAGCTTAGGATTGGTAAGTGTTCCAGGTATGAATCGGCCAACGATTCGGTTAGCACCAATTGACTGAGCGAATTTTCGAGCAGGCCTCTGTCCATATTGACGAGCGCTGACGACAAGAATTCTTTCTGGGTCGTATTTTGAGAGGAATTTCGCGACTGTCTTGATCCGTGCATCGGTTTGATTGATGTCAATCAAGTGAAGCCCGCTACCATCCGCTCGATCGGTATCGATGAAGCGTTGCATATCTGAGGACTTCTGATTTGTTCCGATGTGAACCGCGTGTGTCTCATAGACATCGTACGGTACTAGGGGTGACTCATTTTCACTCATGGTGTATCCTCAGTGGCGCGGCGACCTGACCTTCCCTCATAAGCGCTACGCATCGCCCCAAAGGGGCGTAGAAGTCAAAATCACTGGCTTTCGAGTACTGACAAATCAGTACAGTCGTCATTTTGGTGGATTTCCGCGAACTGTACACATGGTTTGGTAATAGTTAGCGTCATTTCGAAATAATCATGGAAAGAGAGTTGCTCTAATGGTAGGTCGGCTCCATATCCTCGAGCGTCAATTTCAACCGTCCACTTACCATTTGCCAAATCAGAGAAATCGAATCTCTCCAAAGGATAATCCTGGGTAGCCCTGACCTCCCAATATGGATTGCCCCCGGATTCCTTAACACCAGGCTCCCAAACCCTCACTTCGATATATCGTAGTTCATTGCTTTCGTTTAGATCAAGAAGAGTAGAATAAGGGAATTCAGCACGGAATGTAATCGACATTTTGGATACCGTCTCGTCAAATACTATTGGAGTCTCATTAGTGTATTGAACGGATTCAAGATCGAGGGAGTCTGAGGTGAAGATAACCTCCCAAAAGAATGACTCGTCTTTATTGATAAGAAATGGTTCTTCACGCATATCCTCCATGATTTCACGTTGCATAACCAAACCCATGCAACCAGCACTAATGGTGGAGAAAAATAGCATCAGAAGCAAACTGAACACAGTCAGCCGCGTGCGCATGTATCATTCTGGGGCGCCTCTCAGTCTTCAACCGAACGGAGA
>WTHI01000037.1:0-6314 GCA_011523185.1 Methanobacteriota archaeon | reverse complement strand
AATTAACTGCTACATTGATGACCAATGGGTATCTCGCAAAGTCGCCTCAATGACGACAAGAGGGTCAACTGAGCCGTAAGGCGTTGACGTGCCCTGTGAGTACCGAGAGGCACAATCACTCTTCTTCATCAGCTGCGACACGTGGCTCGTGAACTTCTCGGAAGATCACGGTTCCAACCTCAAGGTGCTCGCGCAGTGCGCGTACCAAAGAGAACTTGGCGTATGCCCAGTTCTGGTCGTATGCGATTGAATCTGGTAGTGTGATGGTGACATCATCACCATCGAACTCAACCTCGAAGTCGGAGCGACCAGTGTTCATCTGTAGAAGTGTAGCAACACGCTCAGCACGGTCCTCTACAACCTTGACGATGGTGTAGGTGTAGCGCAGTGTAGTACCTGCTAGAGGGTGGTTGTAATCGACGCGAGCACGTCCGGCACGCAGCATCTGCAAGACACCATTACGGCCGCCGATTTCAACAGGAGCGCCGATTGCGAGCATGTTTGGGTCACGAACACTGCGAAGCAGTACATTCTGTGAAATAGTCTCAACCAGAGATGCGTCGCGCTCCCCGTAAGCATCGGTAGGCTCGATGTCGAATGTGTATTCATTGTCAGCCTCTGCTTCCGCAAGGTGGGCTTCAAATCCAGCGATTAGACGACCTTCGCCGACTACGGTAATCATTGGCTCGTAAGTTCGAGCTTCATCGAAGACCTCGTGTTCCTTGGCAATCTCTTCTCTGGTAGTCTCGATAAGATCGCCAGATTCAGCGTTGTATAGGTCGTATTCGATATGAACGATTGCACCGTTGTCCATGGATAAGCCTCCTGAGGGCGACCCGCCGACCTATCTCCCCTTTTTGATTCAAACGGTTCTCCCTTAGGGAGAATATTGGTGCTTATTCCTCTTCTTTAGAGGCTACTGGACTGCTACTTAGCAAGGCCGCGAGACTGCCTAACATGATTAGCGCCCAACCAGCCCAGACGAGGTGAGAACCGCGTAAATCGTGTACTGTGACTCGGATTTCTTCCACTTGATCTATCTCACCTCGCATCATTGACGACAGACTGATTTCCGCTTGTTGTTGGTCGAGAATGAAAATCATATCTCCGCTCGGGCGAACCATCCTATCGACTTCCGAGCGGGTCGTTGCAAAATTAAAGCGAAGAATTCCAGGAGTGACTTCGTCGACTTTTTCCCCGTCTTTTGTCACCTCAATTACAAAACCAGCGAATCCTTCTCCAATTTTGTAATCGTATTCAGGGTCTTCCTCACTCCACAATACAGTATCTCGGAAGGTTAGTTCGTATTCTTTGAATTCAACAGGAGTGTCTTTTTCGAGGGTAACCAAATGACTTGGATCTGCACGATCTACCAACGTGGTAGTAAGTACATGACCCAATAGAAGTAGAATTAGTCCTAAATGTGCAAGATGGGAACCAAGTAGCCTCAAACGTGCAGAATTAGATTTCGCGGTTATTCCTTCTGAGCGCAACTTAGGCAATACCCTACGTCCTATTGTGAAAACCACCTTTGCGGTAGGAGGGAGAGCGACAAATAACCAAGTTAACATGAACATGGCAAGAGCGCCTCGTGAGATATTATCGGTGAGCATAAGTTGTGGATCGCCGGGAATAGAGAACTCGTCTGCGTAATATGCGAATAGTAACGAGGCGAGTAGTGTAGTAGCCATGAATGCGTTTCCACGCTTTGCATCGATGCTCTTTCCGAGAGAGTAGATTGTAATCGCTAGAATCGCCAAGACGATTATCGACGAACCATAGAATTCGTGAGCGGCTAAACTGGTTCCATCTATCTCGGCGGCGAGCAATAACCAAGTCAATGTCAAGAAGGCAGCGGCTGAATACCAAGGAATTGCCCTTGCGACTTTCATTCGGACTGAAGTATCGTTGAACAATTTCGTTAGAGGAGATTCCTCTTCTTCCGCTGACATCAACCATGGTCCAAGGAATAATAACATCCCAATAATCGATTGTTGCAGAGTTGCCGCCCAAGACCAACTTGCGAACAACATCAGGAATACTCCTCCAAAGACCCAGGCCACAGGAGGCTTCTCAGAATCTCCTTTGATTAGCAAAAACATCAGTGCTCCACCGACAAAAGTTACTGCCGTTGAACCCATCCAAATACCCAAGGCAATGGTTGCTATTAGTAGAACAATGGAGAGTTGGCGATTTTCAATTAGCATCGAACTCTTTGAAGATGAATCAAGCATTTTTTCCTGTTGTTTTACTAACCACAAGAATGCCGCAAAACAAAGTGAAATCATGATTAGGAAATATGCTGCTACTTCTAGACCGGCAGCACCGTCATCGAATAATTGTACGATTCGTATGTACGGGTCATTGTATTCTCTTGCTTCTTCATTGCCGACAAAAGAGTGTACTGAAGCCCATACTCCATTTGCCCGTGTGACTAAAGTTGCATGGATTGCAAGCGCGCCAGCGAGCATACCAAGGGCTGGTGATGCGATGATTGCAGATTCTTTTTCAGAATCGGTTCGCGCACGAGCATGAACAATCATCAACAACGCAAACCATGGCAGAATAGAACCTGTCTCGACTGGATCCCAAGCCCAATATCCGCCCCAGTCGAGAACTGTATATGCCCACAATCCACCTAATCCAATTCCTATGGTTCCGACTAGGAATCCTGCTCGTGCCCAGTGTAGTTGAGCCTCGTGAACCTGCCTTGCATTAGTGCCTTTGATGAGCCCTGCTAGGGCTATACTTGCAACTGCTAGACAAAGTGAGTAATATGCGAAAACAAGCGGTGGATGAATTACCATTAGGTCGGTTTGGAGGAGAGGATTCAGAGTCCCTCTCCAACCGGTTGACTCTGCAAAAGGAGAGAGTATCCAAGAAATTACAATTATCGCAGCGGTACAACCGTGCATTAGTCTAATTTCAACTGAATTCGAGACACTGCGGCCCGACATGAACCAAGTGACTGTACCCATTATTGCAGCCCAAAGCAGAAGTGGTCCGGCTCTACCTCCCCAAACAGCAGAGATCCGATAGAGCAGTGGTAATTCTTCTCCACCATATCTTGAAACCAAATCTAAAGCTTGGAAATCGAATATGAATGCAGTCGTCAAGAATACCCAAGGTGCGACTTGAGCCGCTAAAGTGGTATGTCTTGCTAGAGGTTCTCCCGCTGGTAATCGTGAGAAGCACCAAATTAGGCTGGACACTACCGCCAGCAACATTAGGAGATTTCCAACAGTGGGGAGTATCGAATCACCAGCCGTAAAACTTCGCCCTTGAATAACCGAATGAAAGCATTGCAGGTATAATCCGCTTTCCGTAGAGGCTTGGTCTTCGCATCAATAGTCGCAGACAGACCGCTAACTTTCCATGAGGGCCCATATTGCTCATTTCATCTGGGAAACACTGAGCCATGATCGACATATCTTCATCGCTGAGGTCGAATAAGGCCGACTTTCCTCGCAAAATTTTGCCGTAAGGAGGGAATTCATCGCTCCAGAGTTTCTGATAACGAGACATTTTGCTCGCCGAGAGGTCATCGGCTGCTATTTGCTCGGCAGCAACTTCGGCTGCGAAGGTGGCTGACTTTAGAGCAAGATGTGAGCCACCTTCGAACAATGGTGATGTGAAGCCGGCTGCATCGCCTACAAGCATTAGACCATCATCGTAGGTAAATTCGAATGGCCCAGATATTGGAATCGTACCACCGAAGGCTGGATTGCCCTTTTCCTTCCATGGAGGTGGAACTTGTTCTAGTTCTTTGAAGTGGGTTGCTTCAATGAATTCATCCAGGGCCTTCTTTGTTCGTGGCTTATCCTCTGTGACCAAACCTACATTGGCCCTACCATCACACTTTGGAATCATCCAAAGGTAACCCTTTTCGGCGTACTCGGGCCAAATGTAGAAATCGAGATAATCATCTGTTGGAACTTCCAGCATCTCGTATTGCATTCCGGCAATTACCTGTCCTCGAGGATTTAGATCGAGGATTTTAGAGGCAACTCCGGCTACTCCCGACGCATCGATAACGACCTTTGCTTGAATTGGAAATTGCTCGCCATTACCATCACAGAGCCAACCTGTGAACTTACCTGACTCATCGTGTTGTTTCTCCATAGTGCGCAATTTGTGAGACAAGTGTAATTGTGCACCTTCTGAAACTGCTTCTTCCGCAATCCAACGCTCGAAAAGATGCTTTTCCAAAACGTAACCTTCCTCGGTGAGTTTCTTTGCAGTTCCATCTGGGAATATCACACGAATACCATGTACGCGCTTGCTAATTACGTGAGGAGGTAGGTCGAGTTTGAGATTATCACAGGCAATATCAGAGATGCATTCACCGCAGTGAACAGGCGTTCCAATCTCAGGATGATCTTCGATTAGAATAGTATTGAGGCCCTTTCTAGCACTATGAAGAGCAGCGTTACCGCCACCTGGTCCAGCCCCGATGACCAGCACATCGCAGGTCGTGATGTCTTCCGCCACGATGGTTGGCGAGGTGGGATAGGCCATGAATCCGTCGGCTAATTTGTCCACATTGTCATGACGAACATATTCAACGGTGAATCGCCACGCGAGGTTATGACTTGGCGTAGGCTATCGCGTTACATCGACGCGCTGGACGCTGCTGGGGAGTTGCGTCGAGTCAGCGAACCAATTGATTGTCACCTCGAAGCGGGGACCATTGCTGACAAGTTGGTCAAGTCCCAAGGGCCGGCGGTTTTGTTTGAACAACCGCGATTGGCTGATGGTTCGATTAGTGAATTCCCATTGGCGATGAATCTCTTCGGAACATACGAGCGAACCAATCGCGCTTTGGGTGTCGAAGAACCATCAGAAATTGGCAATAGAATGGTTGGCCTGATGAAGCCGGATATTGGTGGAATACTTCGAGCGCCATGGACTGGAATTCCACTGGCCTTGCAGGGAATGTCAATGGCGCCCAAGAAGGTCAGGAAAGGTGCCTGCCAGCAAGTTCGCATGGCTGACCCTGATGTGACAAAACTACCGATCCCAACCACTTGGCCGGAGGATGGTGGGCCATTCATTACACTACCATTGGTAGTAACTGCTGACACGAATACAGGAGTCCACAATATGGGTATGTATCGAGGTCAAATCTTCGGACCTAAAGAGGTTGGATTACATTGGCAGCGTCACAAGCATGGAGCTGACCACGCTGCCGATTCCGGCGATAATAGAATGCCTGTTGCAATATGTATTGGTGGGCCGCCTGAATTGATTTTCTCAGCCATAGCACCACTTCCGGACAATCTATCTGAATACGAATTTGCAGGCTTACTCGGAGGTAGCCGACTAAGACTGACAAAATGTCTGACTAACGATCTGTATGTTCCGGCAGAAGCCGACTTCGTGATTGAAGGTTATACGATTCCTGGAGAGACTAAACTCGAAGGTCCATTTGGTGACCACTTCGGCTACTACTCATTGGCTGAGCAGTATCCTTTCATGCACGTAACCGCAATCACTCACAGAAAGAATGCAGTCCTACCAGCAACAATAGTTGGAGTTCCACCAATGGAAGACGGATATCTTGGTGAATCGGTTGGAGATGCCTTCCGTCCGGTTCTAAAATTTCAACACAGAGATGTTGTTGATCTCTTCTTACCATTGGAAACAGGATTCCATAATCTAGCGATTGTGGCTAGTAAACAACGCTACCCCCGACAGGCTCGCAAGACTGCATTGGGGTTACTTGGCGCTGGTCAATTGATGTTCCTGAAATCAATTGTCGCTTGCGACCCAGAACATCCTGTGAAAGACCTAGATGCTCTTCTTGACGTTCTGGACTCAAAGGTAGACATCTCGGGCGATGTTCAAGTTCTGAAAGGTCAAGTTGCTGACTCACTTGCACATGCCTCACCTCACCTAAATGTCCATGACAAGGTGATGATTGATGCCTCAAGCCCAACTCATGATGATCCGATGTTTAGGCTGACAATTCCAGATGGGCCCGGTGAATCATTGACTGATTCTGTAAGCCAAATTGAAGGTGTTACTCAAGTCAGAATGCTACGTCCTTCGATGATGGTTGTAACTACACATATCGAAGGTGGACCAAGGCCAGAAGAATCGGTGGAAACCGTCAATGAGGAAGGGGCTGCGTCGCAGAGAGAACATATCATGAATCTCATAGATGCAATTTGGTCGCTAAGTGGCTCAGAAAATCTGCGCTGGCTATTCATCACCGATGATGATGCAGACTTACAGGCAGATGGCTGGAGAAGGAAACTTCTCTGGCAATTCTTCTGTAGATTCGATGTGGCAAGGGACTTACATTTCGATGA
>WTHI01000017.1:0-28497 GCA_011523185.1 Methanobacteriota archaeon | reverse complement strand
AAGGCAGCAGGCTCCAGAATGCTACCTCGCGCGTGCACGCGCGAGCGCATCCAGTTCAAAATCGGCTCGAAGTCTCCGTTGCGAATTTGTTCATCGTGGTCAGGAAGGTCTTCTCTCGCCTTGGCAAGAAGTTGTGCAGCGTAGAGGTTTCCAAGTGTGTAAGTAGGGAAATATCCGAAGGCTCCCATGGACCAGTGTATGTCTTGCAGAACGCCGAGAGTTCTATTTGGTGCTCTAATTCCTAGGAATTCTTCGTACATGTCATCCCAAACATCAGGGAGATCATCAACTTCTATTTCACCAGCGATTAACCTCTTTTCGACTTCATATCGAATCATTATATGCAGATTGTATGTTGCTTCATCAGCTTCTACACGAATTAAACTCGGTTCGACGAGATTAACCGCCCTCCACAGATCTTCTGCAGTTACTCCTTCCATATTTTCTTGGAAATTTTCCTTCCAAATAGGTAATGCCCATTCACAGAATTCTCTACTTCTACCAACCTGATTCTCAAATAGTCGACTCTGACTTTCATGAACACCTAGTCCATTGGCCTGTCCTGCAGGTTGGAAGTCTAGGTTACGAGGCCGACCTTGCTCGTACAAACCGTGACCAGTCTCATGCATTGAACCGTAAAGAGAGCCGAATGGATCAGTTTCTGAATACCTAGTTGTCCAACGCACATCATCAGGATTTGGCCCACCACAAAAAGGATGAGTGGATGCATCACGACGTCCTGCAGCAAAGTCGAAACCAAGGGCTTCGGATACGGATTGGGACAGAGCTTCTTGACCTGACTGACTCCAGGAATTATTCTCGATGAAGCCCATTTCTGGACGCTCCCCTCGCTCCACGACGGCCTTTACAAGAGGTGCAACATTCTCTCTCAATCCAGCGAATAACGGGTCTACTCTTGATACACTGAGGCCGGATTCATAGATGTCCAATAGAGCATCGTAGCGAAGCTCTTCATAGCCCAAATAGTCAGCTTTTTGTCGAGCCAGATCAACCATCTTTGCCAGGTCATCTCGGAAAATCGAGAAATCGTCCTCGGCTCGAGCCTTCTGCCAAGATATCAAAGATTGAGACTTGTGCTTTGCCATCTCTTCAACGAATTCTGTTGGTAGTTTTGTGGCTTTATCGTACGAGTCGCGCGCGAGTCGAACGTTGGCTGCTTGCACGTCGTTTAGGTCCTCGCGCGCCTCCAGCTCAGTGAGTAATTCTCCAATTCTAGGGTCAGTCGTCGCTTCATGTCCGGTTTTAGAAACCCAAGCCAATTGTTCCGCTCGAAGCGCCGCGGCTTTTGGTGGCATCAATACTTCTTGATCCCAGCCTAGTAGACCGCCGATTTGGGAGATTAAGTCAATGTTCTTCAAACGTTCAAGTAACTCATCGTAAGCATCCATGTAAGGACCGGGTCGGTACCCCTCATCAAACCCTTCGATATAGCAAATTCACAATTGGATTTCCCATTATTTGGCTATTTTTCCTTCACACCAAGAGTCAGAACTCTCTTGAGTAATCTAGCACGCGCGGAGCGCGTGTCTCGCACTACTATCAGCCTACTATTGGCGCTGTTATTCACAGCTCCAATGTTGTCGGGCTGTTTTGGTGATGCGATAAAGATAGGAGATTCCTCGGATTCAGAACATTGGCTTCCGCCTGTCGAGGAAAGAGAAAATCTAGTTTACGATAATAGTGATGTATTCAGCCGAGTATCTTGGAATGGAACATATGGAATCGATATGGTTCGGTCGATCTATGTCTCTGTACCAGAAATCACAACCGCAGATGGAGGAGCCGGTGTAACAGGCGGCGCGGAGGTCCATCTCGGACTTTGGTTGCCTCAGATAGAAGGCTGCGATTACGATTCAACCGAACTTCCAGACGAATGCAAAGTACCTGTAATCGCTGAAATTGGCCCATATTATGACGACGGCGATGTCGATGCATTAACACCCGCAAATCGCCTAGGTCGATTCTTAATCGAGAACTTCGTTCCACACGGATATGGGGTTGCTCAGGTTAGCGTATTTGGTACCGGCAACTCAAATCATTGCATGGATCTAATGGGCCTAGATGAGCAGGAGGGTATACACGCCGCCGTCGAATATCTAGGAAGCGCCCCATTTTCGAATGGTGCTGTAGGAATAATCGGTAAATCCTACGACGGCTCAACTCCATGGGAGGCTGCAGCGATGGGTTCTGAATATCTGAAAACCATCGTTCCTATGTCCGGACTTATTGGAGTACAGGACCTCATGTGGCGTAATGGTAGCATGGAAGCTAGAGGAGCCATTATGCACAACGGAGTATACGGCAGTTTTGGACTAGATGGAGACTCAGGAGATATTGAAAATGCATGCGAAGGTTATGTCGAAGGCTACTATGCTGGACCATTAGCCTACGTTACGGGAGATAACCTGGCTTGGTTAGGCTCGGATTATTGGGAAGAACGACACTTCCTTGAGCGAGCGATTCAAAATTACAAGGGGTCTGTATACATCATTCATGGTTTGCAAGATTGGAACGTAGACCCTCACATGGCCTTCCCTGTACATCGTATGATGGAAGATGCCGGCTTCGAGGTAAAGGGGCTTTACGGTCAATGGGGGCACGATTACCCCGATCGAATGAGCGGCCATCAAGGGCTTTCAAGCGGCCGCGGCGGGGAAGCCTTTCCATTCACTTTGAGATGGGACTGGGCTGATGATTTACTGGAATGGTTCGATTACTATCTCTTGGAAAAAGGGCCACAGCCGAGATTGATTGCGGAGGTTCAGGACAATATGGGTGGCTGGAGGGTAGAAGAGACATATCCTCCAGCCAACCAAGACTGGATTCGATTCGGAATGGATGAATGCAATATAATCGGTGGAGGAGAGACAATTTCGTCTAGTTCATTCCTGAGAATCGAATGTCCAGAATTCGAAGAGGACACTCGAATAGTAGGAACTCCAACCTTCCATGTAGATGCAACCGTTTCCGCATTCTCAACTAGTGGGCATCTATTCGTGGAGATGGTTCAGGCTAGCAATGACATGCATCTCGGCCACGCGGTTATGGATCTTCGATTCCACGCTGGTGGCAAAGATGGAGAAGTGCTTGGGCCTGGAGAAACTGTCAATGCGAAAATGGAATTCTTTGGAATGGATGTGTTGATTCCTGCGGGCGATGGTATCCATCTAATTATCACTCAAACTGGCGAGGACTACATTCCAAGTCCTGTATCTATGCAAGCGGTAACCGTTGGTGTAGGTGCGACCAGCATTCTTTCTCTTTCAACTGTTGATCGTGGTTGCGATGATTTGTTCATGCCACCTATGATGGACGACCCCTACCCTCAATGTGTTGTGGAGGATTAATCCAATGGATTCCCCTTCCAGTAAAGTCAACATCGCAGTTGCTGACCGCATTTTGCTACATCTTTGGGAACAGGACCACCAGGCTGACCACTATTTGGTTAGTCGGGAAGTTACTAGACCTGGGATAGCTGAAATTTGCGCTCTCCATCCTCCTAATGTGTCTCGAACTATGCGTGAATTGGCAACCGATGGAATGGTCAGTGAACATACTAGAGTAGTTCGAGGGGACGAGCGTAGACAGAAAACTTGGCAATTAACAGATGAAGGCCGAGAGCAAATACAACACAGATTACCAGAATTGCGGACCACCAATGTACTGCTACGAGAACGTAATGGCAACCTCCTAGAGGTGCGAGCGGACGAGGCGGGGTCTCGCTTAGAGACAGGACTTACTCTGTTACAGGTATTGATGCACGCTCAGCACGAAGGTGTGCTCAACTTCGGTGATATTCGATTTGGTGCAATCGTTCGAACCGACCCGGAAGAATCACCAGCACCTGGCTCACTGAGATTACTCTCTGGAGCTCATTCGACATATCACACACGACCGCCTGAAACTCGTACAGTTCATGGGAGAGATAGCGAGGTTGCTGTGCTAGACGAATGGTTCGCAGGTACAGCTGCTATGGCGGTTGTATCAGGCATTGCCGGATGTGGAAAAACCACACTGACAAGCCATTGGCTAGAGCAGGCTCTCGAGAAGAATCCTGAACTCGATGTGATGTACTACCCGTGTCAGCCTTGGGATAGCAGCTTAGGCATCGCAACGAGCCTATTGCACAGGCTGCAAATAAGTTCGGAAGAAGAAAATCAAGACCCCTATGGGGTCTTGGACACCCTTCCAATGAAGCCAGGAGCGCATTTAGACCTCGATCAATACCGACGCCGTCTAATTGCTCACTTACTCGACGAAGAAGGTAAACGAGGAGAGAAAGAAAACGATTTACTAATCATACTAGATGATGTTCACAACCTAGCCTCAGATGGTAACTATTTGTTTGGGGCTCTGCTCCAGGTAGCAGAGTCAACGAATATGCGATTACTGCTTGTCTCGAGGACTAATTTGGCATTCTATGACCGTCGAGATGTTCACACTCGGGGAAGGGTTGTAGAGCTCAGATTAACCGGTCTTTCCCTGGAAGAAGTAGCCGAATGGATTGCTTCAATCAACTTACCATCAGAAGCCCCGGCAGAAGAAATTCACAAGGCCACTGGAGGCCATCCCCTCGCTGTGGAACTTCTGGAACTATACGGCCAGACGCTACACGATGATTGGCTTAGATTCCTAGATGAGGAGATTCTAGACGTCCTGCCTCAAGATCATCGAGAACTTCTTGCACTGTTAGCAGTAGCAGACAGGCCGATTCCTTGGCAAAAATTGGCCTCAGCAGCAGGATACGATGGAAAGCCACCAGAAGCGCTGGTATCTCGTGGGTTAATGCTGGAACTTGAAAGTGGAATGTGGCTACATGAAGCCCTACGTTCTCGCTTGCTGAGAGAAGTTGGACAGCCACTCGAAGAGCGTGCAACAAAATTGAGAGAATCAGTATAATTATGCCATGTGCCGATCAAGCCATTGATCGAACATTGGTTTTGGCATAGCTCCAGCCTGCTGGTCTACCAACTGTCCGTTGTGGAATAGAAGCAAGGCTGGGATTCCGCGAATACCGAATTTTCCAGAGGATAGGGGGTTGATGTCCGTGTTGACTTTGGCAATCGTCATATCTCTCTCTCCTGATAATTGCTCGAGAACAGGGGCAATCATCTTGCAAGGCCCACACCAAGGCGCCCAGAAGTCAACTAACACCCATTCATCGCTCGCTGTTACTGCGTCAAAATCACCATCACTTGCCTCAATCAGCCTTCCCATTATGTCGCCCCATAGTTCGTGTGGATAGTGGTTTTATCAATGCTAGTATCTTAATTTGAGTGAGAACTGTTGAGAACCCCCTTCCACTCGGAAAGATTGAGGGGAGCATCATCGAAATCACTCCGAGCATTCTGACAGCGGATTTTTCTCGTCTTGGCGAGACTCTAGAAGAAGCTGTAGACGCTGGAATAAATTGGATTCACATGGACGTAATGGACGGCAATTGGGTAGTTAACAAGACTATCACTTTCGGACCTGCATTAATTCGTTCGGTTCGAGATAGACTCGGTCCGAATGTCTTTATCGATTGCCACCTGATGATAACAAATGCAGAAGAAACATGGTCGCAGTACGTCGATGCGGGGGTAGATTTAGTCATCGCTCACATCGAGGCTATCGAGGACCCAGCTGCACTAATCTCTTCTATACAAGAGGCTGGTTGTCAGGCAGGTTTAGTCCTAAATCCAGATACTCCGACGAATTCAATTCTACCATATCTCTCAGATTTAGACCTAGTATTGGTGATGTCAGTAGTTCCTGGAAAGGGCGGCCAATCTTTCATGCCAGAGGTTGAAGGCAAGGTGCGTGAATTTCGTAGTGCAATAGATGAACAAATCAGTAATGGGGGAAGAGCGACTAAATTGATGATTGATGGTGGTATCAAGCACCACAACTCCGCCATGGTTTCAGAGTGGGGGATAGATGTGGCAGTCGTTGGAAGTGGCCTCATCAATGACAAAGCCAGCATCGCTGATAACCTCGCAGAAATCAATTCGGCCCTTGGCCTTTGATTGGTTCACGCGCGCGAGCATTCAAATCACAGCGGCCCGAGCAGGTGATTGATGGTCACGGAGCAGTGGGTGGTTGAGGAAGTTCTGAAGGTAGTACCAGATGCCACTGTAGAAGCCAAGGACTTGCATGGCAGCGGCGATCACTTCCACGTTCGAGTCATATCGAAGAGTTACGAGGGAGTGCGTCCATTACAGAGACAGCGACCTATTCTTAGCCACTTCAAGCCCTTCATCGCGCAAAACACCGTACACGCCTTGGATTTGAAGTGTATGACACCCGAACAGGCAGAGAAGTCTGGAGATACATCTTTTGACCCCCACGGTGAAAAAGAAATGCAATTCTTTGGAGTGCACATCCGCCGACCAGATCAGGAGTGATAGAATGAGTTTCAATTGGACCCCAGACGAACTAAATGCCCTAGTAAATGAACACCGAATAGTTCTCTTCATGAAGGGAACACCAGAACAACCACAATGTGGATTTAGCAATAGAGCTGCAACGGTTTTGAATCAACTCGGGGAACCTTTCGCAAGTGTAAATGTACTCGCCGATCCAAGGGCCATACCGTCAGTCTGTACTTGGGCCGACTTCCCAACAATGCCCCAAGTATACATTCACGGAGAACTAATTGGCGGCTCTGATATCGCACTCGAAATGTTCCAATCTGGAGAGCTTCAACAAATGATTGCCGACGGCGATGCAAACTCTGAGTGAGGCGATTAGATGGCGACGGCGGAAGACCGTCGCACCATGATTATCGCCTTAGCAGGGGCGACGGTGATATCCTTCGCTCCTCTACTGTATATTCGCTCAGATACAACAGCATTGACTGGAGCATTCTATCGAATGTTCTACGCCCTTCCTATCTTGGGATTATTGGTTTTGATATCGAAAAAGGAAGACCCTCGAGACTCTAATTCACGCTGGCTTGCCTTTGGGGCGGGCATTTTACTCGCAATCGATTTCGCAGGTTATCACAGTGCAATAGACTACATTGGTAGTGGGATTGCAACAATGATTGGTAACTCTCAGGTAATTATTGTCACATTGGTTAGTTGGTGGTTATTTGGTGAACGACCAAATCGGTTTATTCTTCTCTCATTGCCAATGGTGATGATTGGCTTATTGTTGATTTCTGGAATATGGGACGAAGATCCCTTTGGCGATGATCCGGTAAAGGGAGTTATCGGAGGGATGGTAGCCGCAGTATTCTACTCCTCCTTCTTGATAGCTTATCGCCAATCGAATAGAATAGGTGGTCCCGCAGTAAATGCCCAATTCGATGCAACCGCTGGAGCAACTCTCGGGATTCTAATCTTAGGCACTATACCTCCAACCTCTCTAGGAATAGAAGCAATCGATCATTCAATCACCTGGCCAAATCATGGCTGGTTGCTTTTACTAGCAATATCTTGCCAAGTAATCGGTTGGATTGCCATTACCTATGCTCTTCCTCGACTACCCGCTGCCCATACCTCCTTCGCAGTCTTATTACAGCCGGTGCTGACCATCGTTTGGGGCGTGATTATACTCAATGAATCACCCTCATTACAACAATCCGCAGGAATGGTACTAATTTTCTCTGCAATCATCGCAGTTACACTGTTTGGGGCAGCTGAGGAATCAGTCCCTTCTACAGACAATTTAGAAACCTGAAACTTTGGAGAAAGCCTCCGCGTACCCCGAAAAGGTGTACAGGGCGAGAGACACAAGCGAGGGGATGGGATGCACTCAGCGAGAACCTCAACGGCCCCGTACGGCAGGAGTTCGGGGCAGACGATAGATAATCGTTGTGCGAATTAGGCCTCTAAACCCCAATAACGCTATACTGAGGCGCAGTTTAATGATTTCATCAATATATTCGATTTCTATTCTTGATTGTCAAGAATTAACAAAATCATTCGACGGTAAGTACCTCTGGTCCACCTTCTGTAATCCAAACGGTGTGCTCATATTGGCCCACTAGGCCACGGTCTTCGCAACGTAGTGCAGCGTATGTTTCAAGGAATCTAATCGAGATTAATTTCTTCACTAGAGCGTTCCATTTCTTACGGAGAATTTCTTCATCCTCTCCTGGAAATGGCTTCTCTAGAAGAGGATAGGCCCATCGTTCTGCAAATGGAAGAGTATGGTAGCGTTCTTCGATATATCTCGCCATTGTTGCACCAATCGGTTTGAGTTTATTTTTCGCCATTGCCTTGCGTATTGTTATGTTCCCTGTAACTCTGTAAATATTGCTGGAATTACTAGGTTGTATATTCTCCACCATTCCTGATTTACCTGTTGTATTAAACGGCTCTACAGCGTAAATCGAACCTAATTCTACCTCACCCTTGAATCCTGGATTATCTGCTCCACAGGCGTGAGCGGGAATAGAGGTCCCAGCATGTAGATTCCAACGGGTCAATTCATGCCCGCATAGGTTGCGAATAGGCTCGAAGCCCGCGTCTTTGTGAACCTGTTCCGCAGCAGCACCAATTTCATGCCATGGGGTTCCAGGATGCATCTTCTCAATCGAAGCATCCCTTGCTTCCTTTGCGGCCTTAATCTGCTCTGTATGCTTACCTCCATTACCGACTTCAATCGTCATAGCATTGTCGGCAATGGCTCCGGCAACATGGACTCCAACATCGAGCTTTACAAGGTCTCCTTTCTGGAAAACCATCTCTCCTTCCCAACCATCAGGAGCGGTCAGTCGATGGTCACTTGTGTAATGGGCGGCGATATCATTGACAGAAATAGTCACAGGGAATGCAGGAGTTCCTCCATGCCTTCGAATGAACCGCTCAGCCGAATCAATTACTTCGTCCCAAGCCTTGCCTGCGACAATTTCTCCTTTGATTCCTTCAAGGGTTCTTCGAGCTACATGACCGGCGTCTCGCCATTGTTTCAGATCTGACTCTTCCACCATAACATAACCTCCTCAGTAGCAATTATTCCCTCTCTCAGCACCTCTATGCTCGCGTTATCGGATGCATCACAGACCGAATACCACGCTATCAAAGTACTGGGTGAGCCTCCGGGAGTATTTCCCTTCACTAAACCGACTTTATGGCCAGCTTTTTGTAGGGTTTCTACGGCATCAGGACAATTGGATTCCGGCTCGGTACCACTGATGTTTGCAGAGGTCGCTGTAAGGGGACCTGTGGCTCGCAGTAGTGCTTTTGCGACTGGGTGAGCGACTACTCGAATCGCAATTTTATCTGCCCCGAGCCGACTATCAAGAGTCTTCTTTGCTGGAAGTACCAAAGTTAGAGAACCCTCTGGAAATGAAGCCAATAAGTCAGGGATGTCATCGGTTAACTCGACCAAGTTTGAGGCCTGTTCTAAATCGGCCACACCAATACTAACAGGCATATGCGGAGGTCTGTTTTTGATTGCATACAAACCATCCAAGGCAGTACTTGTTGGCAGGCAACCTAGAGCAGGTTGGGTCGAGGTAGGGTAGACAATACAACCCTCAGCGGCAACAATAGATAGAGCCTCAGAATTGATAATTTCAGAGTTTTCAGCCAAACTTTGGTCCTCCTCACTTGATATGCTTACGATTTGCAGGAGGCAAGGAATCTGCATGTGCGACTATAGAGCCGACGTGCAAATCAATATTCGATTGGTGAGTGTGCCTTTGAGAAATCCGCGCTAATTCCCGAACCCCTTGGATTATGTTTAGTATTGGAATAAGAAAAACTAACTTTCTCCAAGCGCGTTGATCCCACATCTGGCTAGTCATCGCTGAACCGTCTTCGGCAAGCACAGCGATACCAAACATTCTCTGACCTAATGAGCGAGAGTACCTAAGTCCAGTCAATCGCCAGTACAACCAATGTGCAGCGAAAATTAACATCGCCATTGCTAGTGAATAATGAAAGTTGGATGAACCCCATAGAGTTAGATTCCATGCATCAATAATTTGCCCTCTGGTAGCCACCATCAATATGGTTGTGACAATTACAATATCGACTGATAGTGCAGCGATTCTACGGACCCCAGAGGCTAGAATAGTGCCTTCGGGGACAGGCCAATGGCCACCTTCCTCAGCCGTTACAATTTGCTTTGCGAGCGTCCCTCCGCCTTGTAGCGAGATTGGCGAATCGTGGTCACCCATGCTAATCCTCAACCCATGCCGAGAATGTGCCACGCCTCAAGGTTACGTCCACGAATGTAATCCAACCATGAAGCCCAGGTCTCATCATTCCGAAGTGTATCCGGGTCTCCAATTACTATTAATCCACGTTTTGCTCTTGTCAAAGCGACGTTTAGACGCCGTTCATCTGAAAGAAACCCTACTGTTCCATCCGAATTTGAACGTACACAGGAGAAGATGATGACCTCCTTTTCCCTGCCTTGATAACCATCAACGGTGTGAACCTCAACTGAATCATTTCGTTCAGGCAGGGCGTCACGAATCGCTCTAACTTGTCCAGCATAAGGCGTAATTATTCCAATATCTGCCTCTTCCAAATCGCCTGCCTGTAGTAGATTTTCAAGTATTTTTGCAACCCAACCAGCCTCTGCAGGATTTTCTTTTGAAGCCCCATCTGGCGAGAGTAACTCATCTCCATTAACTGGCAGAAATGCCATTGGAACTTCCCAATCATTCCAAAGTAGCCCTGCAGGATTAGGCCTATCGGCTGCTGTGATACCATCGACTAACCTTCCTTCGTAGAAGGTGCGGTTAGGGAAATCAGAAATCGCAGGATGCATTCTATATTGTGTATCAAGTAACATTGGTTCGATTCCCATAGCAACCAATCTTTCGAATAAAGAGCGCCGCAGGCCACCGTTTTCCGCCCTACGGCTGATTACTGTTGGAGGTAGTTGTCGATGGTCTCCAACCAAGACGATTTGCCTTGCACCTCGAACAAGAGGCACAAGGCTAGCGGGCTCTGTTGCCTGAGTCGCCTCATCGAGCAAAACACGACTAAATCTTCTACCATCCAGTAGTTGGTGCCCTACACCGATACAAGTGCAACAGAGGACTTGAGCGCGATCTAAAATATCATCTCGCATTTGTCGCTCAATACGTCTAACCTCTTTCCAACCACGATTCAAATCTCGGTGAGCCAGACCTTTCTCCTTACCTTTCATCCCTGAAATCCGTCGTGCTAATTTTTCATTCAATTCCAAATGCTCCTCAAGGTCACGACGAAGTGGATGACTTTCCATCTGTGCATCGACAGTAGCTTCTCGCAATGATTCTCTAACCTTGACCGGCTGACCGAGTCTAACCGCACTAACACCCAGACCTAGTAGCCCCTCCAGCAGATTGTCTACGGCTACATTTGAGTCAGCGACGGCTAGAATGGTCCCGACATTTTGACTTGACCAAGCTTGTAGAATTCGTACTGCCGTGTGGGTTTTTCCAGTACCAGGGGGTCCTTGAATTAAGGTCAGTCGCTGGGATATTGCGGCTTCGCAGGCAACCTTTTGTGATTCATTGAGTCCTTCAGGTCTGCTCGCAGGCCTTCGATTTGCTCCACCTAATTCTGGACCCAGACCTGCAGTTCCCACCGGGTCGTGAACTAATCCAAGAAGTAGGTCTCTAAGCGGTGCACCCCCCTCCTCTTCAAAAATAGAATTTAGTGCATCTCTCATTCGATCGAAGGCTACCTTATTGGCGGCTCGATCAATCCTCCAATACCCACTTCGAACCCCGCTGGGTAATTCAGGTAAAACAATTCGAATTCTATTCCGTGAACGATCCGACACTATTGCTTCAATTGGCTTCTCACCGATGGGGTCGCCGCGACTCAGCATGACGATATCCCCCTGTCGAAATCTGTGTTGGCCCATATCGGCCCGACCGTCTAACTCCAGTTTGACGATTCGCTGCCCGAATAACCATCCATCCGGTCGGGCTCGTAAATCGAATAGAGCCAAACCGTGAGCAGCCAATTTTGCACGTGACCAATTGCGCAATCTTTCATCGGTCGCGTCCAATTCATCATCCAATTCCCATTGAATTAACGGCAAATATGCCTCATGGTGATCTTGGCTACGAGTAAACCTCGCAGGGACTGCAGCGTCAGAACTCACGACACCTCTGCAGGGCAGGCGACACATCAGATTTCGCAAACCTTGGAATCCTTATTGCTGAAGGATATAGTTTCCAACAGGACGTGAGGGTTATACGCAGAACGCAGCCGAACTGGCTCGTCTTTGGGGGACTTGAGATGGTATTTGACAAGTTCAAAGGTTGGCGAAAGGCAGAAGCGGGCCCAACCATTCAATGTCCTCTTTGTCAGACTCACAATCCCGAGGAAGCCACAGAATGCTCCCAATGTATGTACCAATTAGGTAAGGCCGCATTTGAACAAGTCGCATCGGTTGACGAGGAGGAAGCAGGAAGCTTATTCGATGAACTGCTCGCTGATATTGAGGATGATGAAGAGGAGCAAGTAATCGATTGGTCAAAGGGAACGTTCACCATGGACGACGTCACAATAGATGTCGAACAATATGGTGATGATGATGGAATCAAACTCAGCGAGAATCCAACTTTTGCAATGACCGTTGACCATCCTGATCCTGTTGATGAAGAGGAGGAAGACGATTACCAATTGACATCTGCTGATGCTCCTAAATTTGTCACAAAATTCGAGGTTCCTGAAACCGAATTAGAACCGCTTGAAGAGGCTCAACCTCAACAAGTAGAATTGGTACAACCTACTGCTACCGCCCCGGAGAATGATCCGATTGTTTCAGCAGACGATATACCCGATGACGATAATGAGGTAATGGCTCCGGAAACAGCCACAGAAGTTCAGCAAGAAACCGAGCAAACGGTCGAAGAAGAGGCAAGTCCTGAAGTTGAAGAAGAAGTAGAGGAGATCGGCGAGGAAGAGAAATTACTCGGCCTCAAGAAAGTCGAATTGGTTGAAATCGCAGCCGACAAAGGGCTAGCGACCAGCGGAACCAAGGCAGAATTAGTTTCTCGAATTCTATCTGGCGAAGCGCCCACTGAAGAAGAGGTAGAACCCGAAATCGAGGAAGAAGAAGTAGAACCCGAAATCGAGGAAGAAGTAGTCGCTGAGCCAGAACCTGAGGCCCCAACACCAATCGCAGTACCTTCAACACCAGCTGGATTACCAATTCCTCCACCAGTGTCGGCGAGACCGGTGGACCCAATGGACGCGGCGTTTGATGGCGATACACCGGAACCGGTTATTCCAGCCATTCCTAAACCACCAAAAATACCTAAAATACCAAAATTACCTCACATCGAAGAAGCAAATTCTGTTGAAGATGAGTCAATGAATAACGGATTTTGGCCCTGGCCTCAACAGGAAGAATGGTCCAATAGGGATGTAGCAATGAAAATCAAAGAAGCCATGGAAGCCGCAAAAAGTCGAAACATGGCACAGAGCACGGTGCTGTTGGACGAAGTAGGACCTCATCTTGGTGATCGAACAAAACTAATCTATCCAGTAGGCGCCTTATTACAGCGGATAGGTAGAGCAGCGGCGGTAGATAGAATGCTAGAAGTAGCAATGAAAAATTCTCCTGATGACCCCCACGTTCAGACTGCAAAGGCCAAGTTAAGGCCTTAATTGACCGCGCCGTAGCCCTCATTCGTTCAATACTCTGAGGCAATAGTATGCAGCGGCGCGCGACGACGACAATTCAAGTCGACGACGGACTAATTATGCGGCCTGCAAATACAACTTACACGAACAATCTACTCGAGGCATTTGAAGAAACTTGGCCGGAGGTAAGCAGGGCTATGCCTTGGATTCTTCCAGAGAAGGAAATTGAGCCGCAATTGGCCGATTTTCTTGAAGAAACTGAACGCACTGGAAGAGTCGGTCGAATGCATCATTGGGTGCTCATTCGACCTTGGGATGAGGCCGTTCTTGGACTGTTAGGATTTGATAGAGTTACGCGTTCAGGAATTGCAGAATGGAATCTCGGCTATTGGGTCAGATCATCTGAACAAAGGAGAGGTATTGCCAGCCGAGCCATTGAGGCAGCTTTGACTTGGCTAGCAGAATTAGAACCGGTTTCTGTTGAGTTGAAAGTCGACCCCAATAATGCTGCTGGAAAAAGGACGGTAGAGAGAACCGTCCGACGTTGGAATGGTAGTCGCTGTGTAGTGGGAGATTCGGCAATTACGGTTGCAGGAGTACGCACTCTACACGAATGTCACCTAATTGAAATTAGACCTTAATTCGGTCCTCTTAGAGGACCGGTCTCTAACGCGACCATTCAAATCGGTCGGTATGGTCGCAAGTCTGCCCGAAGGGCAGGTGTTGGCGATGTCAATCAATCACAGACAACGACTTCCCGACATCGACCCAGAGGAAACCGACGAGTGGCTGGAGGCCCTGCGTTCAGTCGTTGATGCTCATGGTGTTGAGCGAGCCCGCCTGCTTTTGCACGAGTTGATGGCGGAGTCGGAAGACCTCGATGTTGAGATTGCGCCAATCTCCAAAACGCCCTATGTCAATACCATATCTTGGGACCAACAACCACCATACCCTGGAGACCTCGATACCGAGAGAGAAATCCAAAACTCAATTCTTTGGAATTCTGCAGTTATGGTTTCAGATGCCAACCGCAGACTCGATGGAATCGGTGGACACATCTCCACCTATGCTTCCTCCTCAACACTATACGAAGTAGGATTCAATCATGTATTTCGTGGAAAGGACAGCAATGGTATTGGAGATGCTCTCTACATCCAAGGTCATGGAAGTCCCGGGATTTATGCTAGAGCTTTCCTAGAGGGAAGGCTGACCCGTGAACAATTGGCTAACTTCCGTCAAGAAGCATTTGCCGATGGTCTCTCTTCCTATCCACACCCTCGATTGATGGCTGATTTCTGGGAGTATCCAACAGTTTCAATGGGACTTGGACCATTAGGCGCGGTGATGCATGCTCGATTTTGGAAATACCTTCACAATCGAGGCTTGGCCGATACATCAGAATCGACAGTCTTCGCTTTCCTCGGAGATGGTGAGATGGACGAGCCGGAATCCATTGCCGCAATCGCGGTTGCTGGCAGGGAAAAACTGGACAACCTAATCACAATCGTAAATTGTAATCTGCAACGATTGGACGGACCCGTTCGCGGGAACGCAAAGATAGTTCAGGAATTAGAAGGGCTCTATCGAGGAGCCGGCTGGGAGGTATTCAAGGTCCTCTGGGATTCTAATTGGGACAGACTATTTGCTCAAGATCGAGACGGGTTGTTACTCGCTCGTCTTGAAGAAATAACAGATGGTGATTTCCAACGTATGAGCACTCTAGAACCAGCGGAATTCCGAAATGAATTATTCGCTGGTAATCCGAAATTGGTAGAAATGGGACAAAACATATCCGACCAAGAAATCGGTCTATTGCGAAGGGGCGGTCATGATCCAATCAAGGTCTGGTCGGCTTATCATGCGGCCAAACAGTCGGACAAACCTGCAGTAATTCTAGCCCATACAGTGAAGGGCTGGGGAATCGACTCCTTTGAGGCTAGAAATACCACTCATCAGAAGAAGAAAATGAGCCTTGAAGATCTCAAACAATACAGGGATGACCTAGGGGTTACCGTAGCAGATGAGAACCTAGAGAATGACCCGTTCCATGAGTTTGAAGAGGATAGCGATGCACTCGCATATCTTCACCAAAGAAGGAATGAATTGGGAGGATATCTTCCTAGTCGACTTTCTCCAAATATTGCAGAGGCCCTACCTGCTAACGAGACTTACGCTGCCTTCGACGAGGGAACCCCAGAAGGGCAAGAAGTTTCGACAACTATGGTATTCGTTCGCCTGTTGAGAAACCTAATGAAATCGGATATCGGTGAGAAAGTAGTCCCGATTATTCCTGATGAAGGCAGAACATTTGGTATGGATCCACTCTTCAGTGAGTTCGGAATCTATTCTTCATTTGGTCAACTTTACACTCCGGTTGACCATAAGATGCTGATGAATTACAAGGAATCGACAAGCGGACAAATTCTCGAGGAGGGTATCTCAGAAGCTAACTCAATTGCATCTTGGATAGCCAGTGCAACATCCTATTCACACGCCGGAACTCCAACTCTACCATTCTACGTATTCTACTCGATGTTTGGATTCCAGCGCGTCAACGACCAGATTTGGGCTGCGGCAGACGCTCGAGCGCGCGGCTTCCTGATGGGCGCAACAGCCGGACGAACAACGCTGAATGGGGAAGGTCTGCAACATCAGGATGGGCACTCTTTGTTACATGCTAGCACTGTACCTTCCTGTCGCGCTTGGGATCCTGCATACGCTTACGAGTTGGCAACAATAATCGAAAACGGCATCGATGAAATGTGGGGTAAAAACAAGGACATCTTCCATTACATAATGCTCTACAATCAGAATGAACAACAGCCACCTAAACCAAAGGGAATCGATGCTGACTTAATGCGTGGAGCTTACCTCTTTAGTGAGGCTGCAGATGGAGAAGGCCCAGTAATTCGTTTGCTTGGTTCTGGGCCTATACTTTCTCACGTTCGAGAGGCGGCTGAACTGTTGATAGAATATGGAGTAAGGTCAGAAGTCTGGTCAGTACCTTCCTATGGGGAATTGCGAAGGGCAGGACTTGCAGCAGAGAGGGCAACCCGACTTGACCCTCAAAACCCTCAATCAGCATTTGTTTCAGATTGTTTTGGTGATGATGTAACAACCGTTGCTGCTTCTGATTATATCGCGGCCGTACCAGAGATGATTCAACGCTGGGTTGGAGGACGATTCGTAGTGCTTGGAACCGATGGGTACGGTCGTTCAGATACCCGTGAATCACTCCGCAGATTCTTTGAAATCGATACTGCCAGCATTGTAGTTGCCTCCCTATCTGCATTAGAGCAAGAAGGCTCCGTCGATGCTGGAACTACGAAGAAGGCGGCAAAAAAATTGGGTATCTCAAGTGAGAGATACGATAAGACCGAGTGATATTGATGGCTAATCGAATCCGTACCATTTGGGCCGTATTCAAGTTGATGGGTAGGATTGGAGTAATTCTTAGTTTCATCAAGGGAATCTTTCGGCGAAAATAGAATTCAAGCCGCGATATCGTCATCGAATCGTTGGAATGGTAAGTTTTCGAAGACCTCCAATTCTCTTGCATTCAAAGCATAATTGTGTGCTAATGCTTCAGCTACAGATACCCAATCTGGAGTAGAACCGTCAATCCAGTCATATCGATGACCAGGAATTAATCTCCAATCTTGCGGTAAGTCCCGAAGAATACCTCGGGCGAATAAAACAGACCACCACTGTGCAGTTGGGTCTGAGCCTGGTAGGTCAACTCTACCCGATGCGGCTGTGAAAAGCAGGTCTCCCGCGTGGTAGACTCCATGTCCATGGAAGGTGCAGTGCCCTGGGGCATGACCAGGCGAGTGTGTGACACTCAGGGTAATTCCTCCTGCTGACCATTCAACGCTGGAGTTAGGATGATGATTCCACTCATTTGTCAAAGAAACGTTCCCAAATACAAAACGTCCGAGTAAGGATTTGTGAATCGAATCATGATGTCCCCAGACTTCCACATCCGGAACTAAATCCTTCATTTTTGCATACCCCGCAGTATGATCTCTGTGGGTATGTGTATAGAGTATGTGAGTAGGTCTCAGGCCCTCATTTGCAAGCGCTTCAACCCAACGCTCTGAATCAAATGGATCGGTGATTGCGACGACTCCATTTTCTCGGTCAATCCATGCTGTATTCATATTCATGAAATCACCCATTTGGGTGACCCAAACCTCGATTCCTGCCTCATCAGTGCGGATATCGAACTCGCCATCGGCTAGCATCAATACCCCCGAGAGGCTTCTGAGGCATAGCGATGGCGATTGATTGACGTCAAACTTGCTTTCTCAATCCAATGATTGAAAGAGAGAAGGCCCGACGGCCAAGTATGGCGCGAATGCCTGCTTCACCTAACTTCGCGGCGGGCTACTCGCTCGACCTGCTGCTTAGCTTGGGAGTCTGAAAGGACTCCCATTTCGAATGAGGTGAAGAAATGGTATACGATTCGGCGGAAATCGAGACGCGCTGGCAGGCTCGATGGAGTGACGCCCGCGTATTCGATGCAGAAGTAGACGATTCTCGCGAGAAATTCTACTGCCTCGAGATGTTTCCATATCCATCTGGATACATGCACATGGGCCACGTAAGAAATTACTCGATTGGCGATGCCATGGCTCGATTCCAGCGTTTGATGGGAAAGAATGTCCTCTATCCGATGGGATACGACTCATTCGGAATGCCCGCTGAAAACGCCGCCAAGAAAGAAGGCGGGCATCCTCACAGCGTCACTGAGAGAAATATCGAGATGATTAGAGCCGATCAGGAGAGAATGGGGTATTCATACGACTGGAGGCGAATGTTTGCGACTTCCACACCGGAATATTATCGCTGGAATCAAGAATTATTCCTTCGATTCAACGAAGCTGGTTTGGTAGAAAGGAGATTCGCACCAGTCAATTGGTGCGATGATTGTGATACGGTACTTGCAAATGAGCAAGTCAAGAATAATCGTTGTTGGCGTTGTGGTCTTGAGGTAGTTCAGAAGGATATGGCGCAGTGGTTTTTGCGCATGACAAAGTATGCTGACGAATTATTGGACGAATTAGACCACATTGAATTTCCAGAGAACGTCAAAGCGATGCAGCGAAACTGGATTGGCCGTTCACATGGTGCACACATAGAATTCCCTGTGGTCGGAGATGTCGATGGTGAATCAGCAAGCATTGGTGCATTTACAACCCGTCCAGATACAATTTTCGGAGTCACTTTCGTTACTCTATCCCCTGAACATCCCCTATGTGAGCCACTAGTAAGCGGAACCGAACACGAACAGGCTTGGAGAGATTTAGCAGAGGAGTGCGCTCGAATGACCGAATTTGAGCGAATCAATATGCTGAAAGAAAAGAAAGGAGTTCCTCTTGGTAGATTCGCTACTAATCCAATCACTGGAGAAGAAGTGCCAATTTTTGCTGGTAATTTTGTTGTTGCAAGCTATGGAACCGGTGCTGTGATGGCGGTTCCAGGACACGACCAGCGAGATTACGACTTCGCCAAGAAATACGGACTTGAAATCAAACCTGTTCTTTCTAGGAATGAGGGCGGAGAAGGAGTTGAAGAGAATCCGGTATTCGATGGACTAGGATGGATGGTGAACTCAACCATAGAAGGATTCGATGGTCTATTCGGTAATGATGCAAAGACTACGGTAATTTCAGCCTTAGAAGAAAAAGGAGCAGGCCACGGTTCCACTGAATATCGGCTGAAGGATTGGTTACTGAGCCGCCAGCGCTTCTGGGGGACTCCAATTCCAATTTTACATTGTGATTCTTGTGGAGTAGTTCCCGTACCCTACGAACAACTACCTGTAGAGCTGCCTTTGGATGTGACCTTTAGTTGGGAAGAGAGTGGTAATCCACTGGCTCGCAGTGAATCCTTCCTTACTACAACTTGTCCGCAGTGCAACGGTCCTGCACGCCGAGAGACCGATACAATGGATACATTCTATGATTCATCTTGGTATTTTATGAGATTCGTTGATTCATCAAATGACTTAGCCCCATTCGATCGTGAAGCAGTAGATTACTGGATGAATGGAGGAGTTGACTTGTACATTGGCGGTATTGAACACGCCGTCATGCATCTTCTCTATGCTCGATTCTTCACAAAGGCTACTCGCGACCTAGGTATGAATGAGGTCAGCGAGCCATTCGGGCGCTTAGTCTGTCAAGGGATGCTCAACGCACCCGCGCCATTCTGTGTAGATTGTAATACTGAGTATCACATAGATAATTTTGGAGGAGATTGCCCCAATTGTGGACAAGGATTGGGTTCACGTTCTGCCAAGATGAGCAAGAGTCTAGGCAATACTGTGAGCCCAGGAGAAATGGTAGACCGATTTGGTGCTGACACTGTCCGTCTGTTCATTCTCTTCGGTGCCAACCCAGAGGCAGGAATGGATTGGTCTGACAATGCTGTAATTGCAAATCACAAGCAAGTTTGTTCAATAATTGACGCCTTCAATCACGGAATTTCCCTTTCAGACTCTCCCGGTCCGATGGATTCCTGGTTACTGGCTCGCCTTAGGGTCAATCAGGATCGTTGGCGAGAGTGTATGGAAGCTGTAAGCCTCCGAGAAGGAGTCATGGCAAGTCACTTCGAGATGTTATCTGATTGGCATTGGTATCTACGAAGAGGAGGGGCGGATAGGGACACTGCGCGCCAATATCTTCGCGGATGGGCACCAATGTTGGCGCCAGCAACACCGCATATCGCAGAAGAATTCTGGTCAGAACTTTCGATGGGTGAAGCATCCGATATGTTGGCGACACATGAAATGAAGTTCTACTCGGGTGAGGAAAATGATGCTAGTATTCTTGCTAGAGAATCTTACCTGCGTGGAGTTATTGAATCAGCACGCAATCTAAGGGGGCTAGCAGAACGTCACTCTGATGCGGAAATTTCAGGAGTTGTAATTCAAACCGCGCCATCTTGGAAGGTTGAGTTATCGCGTGAAGCGGTAAATTTGGCAAGTGAAGATTTTGATTTCAAAGCAAAAGGCCAAGATCATCTGAAGTCGATGGCGATTTTCGATAATGAAGCCTTGAGGGGAGAAATATTCCAAACTTGGATGGCCTTGACTATGGGCTCAAAGAAGAAAAGAGGCCGAATACACACCTGGGCCGAAGGCGAGAAAGAATTGATCTTGAGCGGCCTTGATGAAAGCGAAGTAATCAATTCTGCTGCGGACTTTATCGCGACTGTTTTGGAAGTCAATTCTGTTGTTGCATATCCGGTTGGCGAAGGTGAAGATATTGGAGGAAAGGCACGCTTCGCTTTCCCATTGGAGCCAGGTATCGCCTTTGTCTGAGAGTGTTAGCGATGGGCTCTCAGTACACCGTTCTCATCGATGGTTTTTGTCCGGTTTGTACTGGCTGGGCGGCTTTCATTAACAAGCGAGATTCATCAAATCGATTCTCGGTTGTGGCCCAAGAGACCACTGAGGGGGAAGAAGTTCTAAGCAATCGTCCGGCAAAGATGAGAGAACTTGACTCAGTGTTTTTAATCGATGAATCTGGGAAATGGTATGCTCAATCTTCAGCAGTTATTCGCATTCTTCTTGGCCTTGGTTTCCCCTATAATTTCGGTGCCATAATTTGGTTCGTTCCGAGCCCCATACGTAATTTTGCTTACGATCTATATGCTCGTAATCGAAACAGAAACTCCAGTAATTCATGATTTGAAATCGGGCTTCTTTAGCGCGAGGGTTCATGGACGTCCGACATCTCGCGAGTCTCGTTGAGCGAGAATAAGGAAGGTGGAGGCCGCCGCAGAAGGCGTCGGTCTCGAAGGAAGCCGACCAATGGTGCCGAATCTAAGCCATGGTCGCAAGGCGATCCCGATGCTGTTGAGCAAGCCTTGGCACGTTTCAATCAGTCACCACCTCCGATGGGAATGCCTGAATCAATCGATCCCCCTCCACAAGAAAGACAATTGAAGTGGAGAACTAATGCAGTTCCAAAAAACATCCAAAGGAAGGTAGGCGACATTGTCTGTAAACCTGGAGAATTTGGCTTCCTTCCGGAAGAAAGAGTAGATGAAATTAGAGGACAAATAGACCATCTTCCAATAACCATAGAACAAGCACTTTCGCTTCGCGGTGCCTTGAATCAAGAAAAGAGTGTACATTCACACGGACGCTTGATGAGAAATGCAAATCAATTACGGAGACGATACGATAAGGGTGAGGGAGTACTCACCCTTTCGCAACGTTTTGATGCGCCTCCAGTCAATACATTCAGAGCGATATTAAGCGGCCGAGGATGGTCAAAGAATCGAATCAAAGAGACACTGAAAAACCCGGATAGAATGAATGATCGTGACCAAGAGGAGTTCGCTAAAGCGGAAGAAGCCGATAAGGTCAGTTCAGTCAATCAGTCCGATACTCAGACGGCTGCTGAAGTTTTCGAAGATATTCTATGTGCACACTTTGATTCCCTAGACATTCGTTTTCGAAGACAGGAGGATTTACTTCGTGAGCAGAAAGAATCTGAAGGCCGAGCGGTAGTTACCCCTGACCTGCTGTTGCTTGATGATGTCAGAATCAATGGAGTTCCTTGTGCCTGGATTGATGCTAAGCACTTCTATGGAGCGGACCTAAGATTCCCTCGGAAGAAGACTCAGAAACAGGTTGACCGATACGTCAAGGAATATGGCCAAGGAGCAATCGTGTATAGACACGGATTTACTGGTTCTTTAGTTCAAAGAGGTGCAATTTTACTCGATGCCAGCCCTCTAGATTTGACTCCACTTGATGAGTTCCACGAAAAGCGAGCTGGCGGCTCACATTCATGATAGTGGCCCGACTTTAGTTAGAGTAACATCCAACCCTTCTTCGGTTAATTCCGACAATAAATTCTCTAGGACAATTTCCTTTGAAAGATCTCGCGGAACAATGGCAATACTTTCTCCTAACATACACAATAAAACCGATGTTTCTGAATCTAACCCGGCTCTTAGTGAGGCGTTTCTTCCTTTCTCTACCAATTCTGAACGAGATGCATCATCACTCAGCCCAGATTGTTTTGAAAATGCCTCTGCAGAGTTGAGAAGTTCGCCCCATCGAGAATAATCCCAAGGCCCATCAGACAGCTGGTCCATTTGTTTTCTTCCTGCCTCGGTAATCGACTGTTTCCAATCATCATCGTCAATATATTCCGATGTATGTCTTCCGGGGTTTGCCCGCCAAGCCAAAACTACAGGAATCGATTCTGTCCAACCTTCAGAATGACCAGGTCCATTCAATAGATCAGCGCCCGAATAGGGAGAGCCTGGAGTCAATCTGCGCTCTACTCCTCCAGCGGCTAATGCAGTAACATCTCCGAGCCCGGTTGAATTCTGCCTCTCAACCATATGAGCGATAGCAAGAGATCTTCGCAAACTCTCCTCATGGGGTAATCCGAGGGCTCTTTGGAATGCAGAGGCGGCGGCAATTGCGCCGGCGGCCGACATTCCAAATCCTTGTGATGATGGTAATTTGTTTCTAATCGCGATTTCCCAACTATAGTCCGAAATCGCCGAAATTTCCTCACTCAGCAGGTCTAAAACCTGCTGGAACATCTTTGAATCGCCATTTCCATCTAGCAGTTTTACTTCTAGGGAATAATCACCTAATTCCCCTCTAGCTATGGCTTCTGCTCCATCATTCAGGCACAACCCAGCGCCCAGACTACCTTGCTTGATGGGGTCATCATCCATGTCTTCGACTGTGAACAGTAGTGTGACGTGACCACCGCAGGTGCCTCTACCCAAGACCGCAGTCATACGCCTTCATCTCCGAGGCACTGCAAGAATGCTACGTCGGCATCAGAGAACAGCTTTCAGATCATCTCCAAGAGAACTGAATGTCTCTGATAGAGAAGAGGAAGCCATCTCAAGTGCAGTTTGTGGGCTCATTGAACCATCAGTTTCGAAGCTGAAAATGAACTCTCCAGGTACGTCTTCGATTGTGATTGCCTCCTTGAATTCGGTCTGTATCTCTGTTCCATCACCAACATGGTGAAGTTCCTTTGCGAGAGTCTCAACCTTCTCAATATCATCAAGGCGGCCATCTTTATCGAAATCCTTTGCATTGATTGTGAGATTCAAATCCCAGAGCATTTTCGCCTTGGTTTTGTTGTTCAAGATCCCAACTTGCCTTGGTACGAAAGTAACACCGCAAACTGGTGACCACTTTGCATGCTGACTTCCACGACCCATTACTGCGGTAGCGTAGAATTCCAACATCTGTCCCTTATACAACTTAGTAATAGGAATAGATCGGTAGTGCTCTGGAATCTCAAGACTTTGATCACCCAAGTAAATCATGTCACCTGCGGTAACGGTCATTCCCTCTTCAGTTCCAAATGCCTTGCAAGTGTATATCATGTTGCAAGTAGGACACCCGCGATCTTCCGGGACCAAATCCTTGCAGGTCGGACAAGTTTCCTCGTAATGGAACATCTTGTGGTCGGTTGGAATTGGAATCATTGCAAGGCGCTGAGCCACCATCTCATCTGGTAGCGCACCGTTGGTTTCCCAAACTGTGTAGTCAACACCCTCTTTCTCCAACTTCTTTCCACACTGATTGCAACCTGAACCACCAGATGATTCACGGGCTGCTGCAGCGGGATTGAGATGTCCGCAAGAAAGACACAGGTCAAATGAACCCATTTGGAAGCGAACAGTTTCAATTGCCATCTTCGGAGTTTCTGACATCATGGTTCGGCGAAGGGCGTTTGCAAATGCACGGTCGCTATCTTTAATCAAGAGCTTAGCATTCTCTGCTCCCATATCTAGAACTTCTATTTTCACCATCATAATCACCTCAGACCCTACGACCTCTTCGGCCGCCCTTTTTCTTCGTCCCATTGGTTGGGATAGGAGTTACATCTTCGATTCGAGTGATTTGTACACCCGCACGAGTTAATGCACGGATAGCAGCAGTAGCACCAGGTGCACTGTGAGATCGGTTTCCACCTGCTCCTCGATACTTGACGATAACTTGGTCGAATTCTTTCTCGGCTAGCATTTCAGCAATCATTTCAGCCGCTCTTGTTGCGGCAAACTGACCACCTGCATCACTGCCCTTCTTGGTTACCATTCCACCAGATACCTTTGCCAAAGTCTCTGCTCCGGTAAGATCGGTGGCGGTAATTAGTACGTTGTTGTACGTGCTGAAGATGTGTAAAACAGCCTTGTGACCCATCACTCATCGCCTCCTTCAGGGATTGTTTCCTCAACTGTAGGTGCTTCTTCAGCATCAGCCTTGATTTGTTGAACAAAATCATCATTATCGGTGGTAGCTCTAACTCCTCCGACTTCTTCCAGTTCCTCTTCATCGGTCTGTCGAGTCATTCGGAGTTGCTCCATCTCAACACGGAATGGATGGTTCTCATCTAGGTAAGGAGATGTTGCACTATACTGCAGACTATCTTCCTCTTGTCGTAGAATCTTGTATCCAGGAACGGTCATTCTCTGGTCGCCGATTGAGATGTGTCCGTGAACTATCATATTTCGAGCTGCGCGCATAGATGGCGCAAGACCGCGGTAGTAGACGACTGATTGTAGCCTTCGAGCAAGCATGTGCTCTACGGTAATCTGCAGAACATCGTCTACGCTTGATCCCTCGGCTAGTAGTCCCTTACGAACAAGAGAATCGACTAAATCGGTTTTCTCTTGGGCATAGTGACCTTCTGAGGAATCAACTCTACCAATGAGTTTCATTGCTTGGTTTCGGTGACGCCTTAGGGCTGATTTTTCTCGCCAAATCTCGCGCATTCCACCGACCTTCTTCAGGCCGAATTGGTCCTTGAGGGCGTGTTCTTCTTCGATTCTAGCAGCCTTCCAAGGGTGTGTTGGAGTCTGAGTCTTAGGTCGTGCAAACTTAGGATGTCCCATACTTCACCACCTCACTTCTTCCTCTGCACACCGAGTGTGCTACCACTTCGACCATTGCTGCGAAGACGCTGACCGCGGACCTTGTGGCCGCTGCGGTGGCGTATTCCGCGGTATGTCTTGATTGCAGCTAATCGTGCTACATCATCGTCTCGAGTCAATCGGACTTCTGTTCCGATGATGTGCGCGTCTTCGTTAGACTGCAAATCTCGCTGTCTGTTGACGAGCCACCAAGGCACGTTCAACGCATATTCGTCAATTGTTGTTCGAATCCTGTCTTGCTCTTCTTCGGTCAGATGACCTCCGAGTTTACTTCCATCGATTCCTGCCATGCGACAAATCTGACCGGCCGATCGCTGTCCAACTCCGTTAATCGAAGTAAGTCCTTGTGCAATCGGTCGAAGACCATCGATATCAGAGTCTGCAAGCCTCAGGATGTAGGAGAAATCCTCTCCTAGTTCTGCTTCATTCACTTTTGCCATAGTACGGTTCCCCCGTGTTCATCGGTTGCCCGATGGCCCTCATAGGGCATCCCGCCGACCTGCCCTCCATATTTGAAGGAGACGGCCGCCCCTACGGGGCGATAAAATTGCTAATCGACTCACTGCTCCTTACAAACGATGTATAGGGTATGACTTCCACTACCTCTATCCAAATCTAGGTCCACCATGAATCCATTTTCTCCTTCAAATTCCTTCATCGCCTTGTGTAATCTACGTTGTAGGGTCGGATGCTCGTCTGGATCGAGACTGCATCTGAGAGTAACCTTGCCAACACCATTACGAGCAGCGGAAGCGGCGGTTTGTTCGATTGTATGAAGTTCGGGAGGGGTTAGTCGGTGTTGGACAATTTCTCCACTTGCAATCACGAAAGCATCGATTTCATCATCTTCAATCAGTGGATCTGTGCTAATTAGTAGAGGTCTTCTGCCTTCCAACCTAAGCCAAGAATGTCCTGCATTCTCCGGAATCGCCCTATCAAGCCAAGCCTCGTGTAGCCCGGATTGAACAAGTGCTGGGTCAACAATTGTCAGGTATGCACCATAAGGAGGAGGAGAGCTCATGCTAACCAATTCTGATTCTGCCACCTTACCTTCTATCGACGCCATAATTTTCTTCTTACCCATTCTGATACATCGAGAGGGTTCTTTGGAGGACAGAGAACCTATCCAAACCGATAGTCGGTCAATTCTCCCTCCGCCTTGACTGAGGTATTCCCAAGTTCTTGGGATTCCGGGAAAAGTCGTCTCAATCGTAGCATCAACAAGTGACCGTTGGTCCTCGTTTAGTCTAGGGGATAAATCAAGCAAAATTGCCGGACCACGAGGGCCTGTTTCAAGATGATTAGACCAGGCCTTTAGCAACGGGCCAAGCGCGGGTTGCATCTCATCAATTTCATGTCTCTGAGCATCTCTTGGTCTAGCAGGATCTAGATGTAACATACCAATAGGAGGATGTGCTCTAGTTCCAGCTTCCCTTAGGCTATTCCAGTAGGCAACGATTGCATTCTCTGCATCTGTTCCATCTCCCACTAAGACACGATCCATGCTTCGCTGCAGGTCTGACTCTTCTCCGGTAATGTGCATGTTTGCAGCACATAGTAATCCTATATTCGGGTCTAATTCTATAGCCAATCCAGGCCGCTTCAAGCCGGTGGTCAATGCGATAAGTTGCACACCGCTTCCAGCCGCTGCATCGAGGATTACTCCAGCAGGAAGGTCGGTAGCCTGAATTTGCTCAGCTCTGACTTGAGAAATAGACCAAGGGGTGGACAATCGTCGCATGTCTTCAGTCATGTGGAATTTCGGTTCTCCCTTGCGAGCGGATTCAGCCTTGGCAACCTTGGAAGCCCTCTTCACAAGGTCCGATGAGGGGTTCAGAGCGTAGTGGCTTGGCTCCTCGTTCATGCACTCCGCTCCTTTGTTGAACTCAAGTCCTTTTCCTGTCTAGTGGTTCTCAAATGGTGGCTCTATCCACCTTCAACTCAAATCGCAACCAAGATTCTTGCAGTTCATGACCATCGCTGTTCCCGTAAGCAATTGGTGGAGGTAGCAATGTAATATGTGTAGTCCCAGTATCAATACCAGGTATTAGCCCTCTATCTCCATCGATATCTAGGCCGATTGCTGACCATCCAAATCCTTGTATGAAGTTCGAATCATCCCCAGCTGTGACAATTAAATCGCCTTCGTCAAGAAGCTGTTCTGTATCAGCATCCCAAACCTTGTAATGAACCTCTAGAGTATCTCCATCAGTAGCATGTAGATCTCTAGGATTGGAGCCTTCGAAGATATGGACATCGAGAAGCACTTCCGCTTCTCGAACATTCAGATGTGATGCCTGAATCTGTATATCATGCTCTGTTACTGCATTATTCAACTGAATTTCTACAATTGCAGTTTCATTAACTCCTATTTCATTCACAGTAAGCATAGTGTCGCCTTCTGAGGCAAAGACCACCTCTCCACCGGTTATTTCGAGAACAATATCTAGGGTTTGGTTACCTCTATTGTATATCGCAACACTGGCTCTATCACCATCTCCTTGATGCTCCCAATCACAGCGTAATTCACCAGGATAAAGGAACACATCGTCTTGTTCAGACAAAACATCCGGCCAATCCCAATCGCCTAATCTAGAATCACAGGTGTCGAATAACAAGTCTACTTCCCAATACCATCTATCGTTATCGTCCTTGAGTAAATCTTGATCTGTAACGGAGAACGCATCCTCATTCTCTTTGACGAATACGTAGACGCTGTAACCAACAACTACAGTTGATCCAATTAGTAGGGCGGCGGTGGCCAATGATAGCAAAATTGCGGCCCTTGGAATCGCCATTTCATTGATGCCTAGAGGTACAGTAGGGTGCTCGACCTCATCGGGAGTGTCTGAGATCCAACTGCGGGACACGGTATCCGACCACACCCCGTCAGTCATCAAGGTTAGTGCTACGCAACTCAACTAATCGGCAATTCGAAAATCAATTACAAAGCGCCGCTTGTCAGTTATCTGCAACAGACTTTTCCAAAGTGGGATGATTAACTTAA
>WTHI01000007.1:0-2119 GCA_011523185.1 Methanobacteriota archaeon | reverse complement strand
AAACATCAGAAACAGGAACTGCTTCACCCAACATCTTTTTTTGTCTAATATTATTGAGAGAAAATATACCTCTGGTATCTGCCATTTCTTTTCTAGTTCTTTATATACTATTTAACAGATTACTGGAATGCCTATAGTTGGAGCTGGCATTCCTTGGTCAGATGTGCTTCTAGAGGAATGTCTCTGTCTAGCTACAGTGAGATTCCCTGGTGAATTAGATGATGTGTCAGTTGAGAATGTCACTTTAGTCATAGTTGTAAGATTACCGAATCCTGTATCCCTACCTCCTCCAAAGTAACCTGACGTATGATCACCACTAGCTTTACAAGCATATTGTACAGCAGATAGTGTTGCTCCTGGAGCTAAAGCAGAAGTTTCCGAGGAAAGTGTAAATTTAAAGATCGATGTACTGTTTTTTGAACTTGGTTGTGGTGCGTTTAAATATCCATGAGATGGATTAGTAACTCCAGTGCCACTCGAATAACTAGTTCCCCAGGTAGGAAGTGGCGATGCTGGGAGTGCAGAACAGGATTCAGTAGAATAATTTAATTTTACTGTATCAGTATACATTACCGTAGGAACACCACTACCTGATTGAGAACCTGCTACCAAATATCCATTGGTTGTAGATCCAATATTGTTACCATATCTTCTAGGTGATGGCATATCGGCAGTAGGAACTCTTCCAGCTGTTTCAGCAGAATAATCAAGTTTCTGAACAAAAGATTCGTTTCCAGGATTTGAAGGACCTACACCGCCCATCAGATAACCAAGAGACTCTGTGGCTACTGGTGTTGCTGCATAGAAATAAGCGTTAGTACTCGGAATCATATCCATACCTGGGACTCTTGATACCGAATCACTGGAATATACAATTTTATCTGTTCCCGAAAATGCAGTATTAACTCCACCAGAGACAAATCCATCTGTTTTACTACCAACGAACGTCGTGTGTGTGGATCCGTTTACAGATGTGTTTGCTCCAGGAATAGCAGATGCTGTTTCAGTTACAGTTGTAAATTTTTCAAATGAACTGATACTAGGACCACTAGCACTGTACATGGTAGCATCAGAAGCTTCTGGTATGGTCTGAGGTGTTGGAGTCACAGCTGGTGGTTGTGGAGTTCCCGATGATCTTGCTCCACCACCAGATAAAGAGTAACGTGCAGCAGACAAATTAGAGGCTGGAAGATTTTCTACTGTATCAGTTCCATAACTCAATTTGATAGTATCGGACTTGCCCGCAGTGATTGAGGGATAGTATCCACCAGAAAAATATGCGCCATCTGAATTACTCGATGCTCCCATGAGTTGCATGCCAAGTTCAGGTTTTGGTGCAGATGGAATCTGTTGACCAGTTTCCGTTGAATAAACTAGTTTTTGAAAATTCGTCACATTAAACGTGCTAATGACTAAGGATTTCATATCACCGGCAGCAACACTTCCAGATCCTGAAAATGGGAATGTTGAGGTTGGTAAGGAACTGTAAAATTCGCTTATATAATCTAACTTGAATACTTGACTCTGACCACCAGAAGTTCCCAACGCAAAATATCCTCTGGAAGTATTTCCTGCCATTCCTCCCCTATAGGCACTTGGCACAGGTAAGTCCGCTGAAGGTATGCGAGCTACGGAGTCACTCGAAAAAACTAATCTATCTGTTAATGAAAAACCAGGTCCACCACCAGAATAATATCCATTACTCGGAGAAGACAATCCACCAGTTGCATACCTAGCCACAGTTAGATTTGGAGCAGTTCCAGCAGTATCTGAGGCATAAGTTACTTTGTATATTATTGATGACTCTGCACCAACTTGAGTAGGGTATCCGCCAGCTGAATAAAGATCGGTCGAACTATTTGTTATTCCATTATTATCAGAAGGATTGGGAGTAGGACCTACAGCTGATAATGTATCTGTGCCGTAGTCAATTTTGTCTACAATTGACATGGATCCAGGATTCGTTGGTTGAGAGGGTTGTCTTCCACCAACAGCATATCCAGTATTTGGTCCTGCTACTTGGTTACCAGTTGATAATTGTACGAATGGAGATGGTTGTGATGATGGGAGTGTGCAGGATCTTGAACCTACCGCAGATAAACCATAACGAGCATGACTT
>WTHI01000137.1:0-2124 GCA_011523185.1 Methanobacteriota archaeon | reverse complement strand
CTCGCTTGTGCTCACATTCTCCAGCGGAGAGTCATCGCTCATAGGCTCAACGGGCGAAGGAATAGCGCTCGTGTGATATCTCGAATAATTCTCCGCCTTGCAACATTCTCGAAAGTACCTCCTCAACTTGGTATTCGTTTACACCACGGGTTTCACTACGATTGAGAATATCAGTTAATTCTGCAACGCCCTTATCGCTGCACAAATCTCGGATTATCGACCTCACAGTATTGCCTGCATTTCTTTGACTTACTGATACACCGGATGCTAATTCTGACTCGTCTTCAATTCCGGCTTCTTCTCGCCAGTGTCTGAAAATTGCTAGCGCCATCTTTGCGTCATCCGCGCTTGCAACTTCTCGAAGATGCATTCTAGCGTGGGCCTCAGTTAAGCGAATTAGGGCCTCCAAGGCTCGAGGGGTAATCGGAATTACTTCTGTCTCTGCGTATTGTTGTTGATCTCGCCCGAAAGATTGTCTCTCGTTTGTGTAGTACTCTAGAATCAATGCCTTTGCATCGTCGCTTAGGTCTGGATTGACATTTCTCTTTGCGTAAGCGATGTACTTTCGGAGAAATTCTACAGTAAGATGTTCAGAACCATCAACTCCAGTTCCGAAAATCTCTCCTTCCTCTGTTTCTCTAAGGTCAAACTCCATGGCTTCGTCCAACTTGGTTTCACTTACTCCCTGAGTTCTGACCTCCAGAATATGCCTAGCTATTCTCTCATCATCATCGACTCGTACCTCGTCGCGCAACATCCAGATAATATCGAATCTCGATGCAAGAGGAGGTGGTAAGCCTGTTTCGTTGAATGAGTGCATGACGCTCTCATTCGCTCCTCGCTTAGTGAATCTGCCTTCTTTCGGGTTGGCGGCTGCAAGAACTGCACAGCGAGTGTTAAGGGTAGCCTTCACACCACCCTTTGACACATCCAAGCGCTGTTGTTCCATGGCTGGGTGCATGGTTCGTCTATCTTCTTCACTGATTTTATCGAACTCGTCAATAGCAGCCATTCCTCTGTCAGAAAGTGGTAAAATTCCAGCTTCTAATGCGAATCTGCCACCGCCGCCGAATTCGTCTCTCACTGCGGCGGCTGTAAGACCAGCACCGGATACACCACCGCCAGTAGCAAACATGCCTCGAGGAGAGAGTTTTGACATGTAATTGAGAAGTTGTGATTTCGCAACACCAGGGTCTCCCATTAGTAGAATATGGATGTCACCACGAGAACGTGTAGCATCTTTGTTTACTCGGGATACTCCACCAAATAATTGCAGAGCGAGGCTTCTCTTGACAAAATGTACTACTCCGGTTGCATAAACTGAAGGTGCGATTGAGCGTTGCATTAGCTGTAGTAAATCAGGCCTGGATCCGATGTCAATAATGGCCTGCCGATCTTCATCGGAAATCTTGATTTCAGTAAAGGGAGTGCTCTCATGTTCTGAGCTTACAAGATGATAGATAATATCGAACATCGGGGTTTTCTTGTTCCTCTTTACCTCAGAATGAACAACAGGTATGACATTGATTACAACTCTTTGGCCAGGAAGGTGTTTGTTTACCAAGTCTCCCTCAACCAGTACTTGTCCTCGAGATGGTTGAGCCCCGCTAGGCACGTTTTCAGGAACTTCTTGGACCTCAATCCATTGGTTATTCACCATTCGAGAGACATTCATGACGAGGTTGAAGCGGGTCCCACCAGCGCGGCCTGCTGACTCGCCACATCCTGTTTCATCGGGACACTTCAGAGGCTCTTTCAATTCCCTTTCATTTTCTTGAATCATCTCTATTGTGTGTCCACAATTCTCACATTGGAATACAGCTCGATGAATTCTAGGTTTAATTTCACTAATTTTTGTACAGATGACTTCGGCGCTTCGTAACATCTCTATGTCACGGCTTCCCATATCTCTGAGATCTCGTCGACTATCCTTAGGCAGTTCACCGACTCGAATTAAGCAATCAAGATCTTCACCTCGCTCACGGCAAATTTCTGTCAAGGTGGTTCTTCCGTTGTTGATGATTTTGCGAGGGTCCTTCAGGACGTCTTCTGCGAACTCTGGATCGAAGGCCTGAAGCTCGTGGAAGGTAATGTCAAGCACAGCATTTTCAGACTGCTTTGACA
>WTHI01000006.1:0-2151 GCA_011523185.1 Methanobacteriota archaeon | reverse complement strand
AAACTAGGATGTCTGGAATAATTCCTAGACCTCGAAGTTCTTTGACGGTGTGTTGAGTAGGCTTGGTCTTCTGTTCGCCAACTGGCCCCATAACCGGAACAAGGCTGACGTGAACGAAGCAAACATTCTCTTGTCCAACTCTAAATTGGAATTGTCTCAATGCTTCAATGAATGGAGCACTTTCGATATCACCTACAGTTCCTCCCAATTCGATTACACAAGCATCAGGAGTTTCTCCAGATCCATCTGCGCTGACGTGTGCCACACGCTCAATCCAATCTTGAATTTCATTGGTTATGTGAGGCACAACCTGCACAGTCTTTCCGAGATAATCACCTCTACGTTCCTTCTCAATGACATTTGCATATACCTTGCCGGTTGTGATATTATTCTCTCGAGTTAGAGCGACATCGAGGAATCGTTCGTAGTTCCCAAGGTCAAGGTCAACTTCTCCACCATCATCCAATACGAAAACTTCTCCGTGTTCGAACGGAGACATGGTCCCGGCATCGCTATTTAGATACGGATCTATCTTTACTGAAGTTAGCCGCAGTCCTGCAGATTTCAGTAAAACTCCGATGCTTGACGCTGTGATTCCTTTACCTAGTCCAGATAGGACCCCGCCCGTGACTACGACATACTTCATGCAATCAACGGGGTTTGAAGCCGACATGTCTCGCATATCAACATTGGCTCTGTGGATTACAAAATTACTCGCTAAAGTGCCAGTCTCGCAAGTCTAAGTATCGTCTGACTCCCGAAGAGTCATGGCCGGTGCTACGAACTCCAGGATTTTAGTTACCGGCGCACTTGGCCAAATTGGTACTGAATTGGTTGAAGCATTACGCACTCGATATGGTGCCGATGCTGTTGTAGCTAGTGATGTGCGAGATATCCCCGATCATCCCTGCGTGGTTGGAGGCCCATACAGGCATCTGAGTGTAATTGACGCTGATGCCTTTGATGAGGTAGTGACCGAGGAATCGATTGGAACCGTATATCACTTGGCCGCTATCCTGAGTGCAACGGGAGAAAAGAATCCCGAATTATGTGAAAGAATCAATGTGGGAGGGACAGTTACTGTTTTGGAAGCTGCTCGAAAACATGGATTGAGAGTTTATGCTCCATCATCAATCGCAGTTTTCGGCCCAGATGCTCCAAAACATGCTCCTCAATTTTGTCCACTCAATCCTACAACCATGTATGGTAAAACAAAGGTAACTGGGGAACGTTTGGCAATGAATTATTGGAAGCAATACGGCGTTGATGTTCGAGGAATTAGATATCCCGGTTTGATTTCCTACAAGGCTCCTGCCGGTGGAGGAACTACTGATTATGCAGTAGATATCTTTCACGCGGCACTTGAAAATGGTCACTACGATTGCTTCGTTCGGGCAGACACTCGCCTTCCAATGATGTACATGGAAGATGCAATACGTGCAACTATCGCTCTGATGGATGCTCCAGTCGAATCAATTGGTGATGCACGTGGAGGCTACAACCTCTCGGGTTGTTCATTTACGGCCGCTGAAATCGCAGATGCGGTTGCAGCAAGGGTACCTGGATTCACTTGTGATTTCAAGCCCGACGTCAGGCAAGAGTATGCTGATTCATGGCCTGATTCGGTTGACGATTCCGCAGCCAAGCAAGATTGGGGATGGAAGGCCGAGTTTGATTTAGATGCACTTTGTGATGCAATGATTTCGGGCCTTCAATCTTCATCAATCTGATTCGACCAATCGGGAGTACTCGGCTCGACATTTGCCCATAGAACATCATCTATTCTCAGGACTGTAATCGCCGCTTCTGTTGCACCAGTTAAGGCCTGACGAGCTACGAAAAGAGGGTCATGGATTCCTAATTCGGCCATATCTGCCTTTTCTCCACTCATCGCATCAAGTCCGAACCATGAACCATTTTCTACTTGTGCCGCTGAAAGCGCCAATATCTCGTCAATTGGATCTAGTCCTGCATTTTCTGCAAGTACGCGAGGGATTACTTCTAGAGCGTCTGCAAAGCCCTCAATTGCCAATTGCTCTCTTCCTTTCTGGGTAGTAGCATAGGACCGTAAGTGACGAGCCAAATGAGTTTGAGTTCCTCCTCCACCAGGAAGTACCTTCGGCTCGCGAACTAATCTGAACGCTACACCAA
>WTHI01000016.1:7179-8501 GCA_011523185.1 Methanobacteriota archaeon | reverse complement strand
TAATCAGTCAACACGATTCTTGCATTACTTGAATGCAAGGTCTTTCTACCCTGCATAGACCATCTAATCGATTTTATTGAATTTGCAATTAATCCGTGTTTGATGTAATCATTGTGATAAGTAGTTACTACCGGAACTCCTGCATTACGAGCCATTTTGAGAGATTTTCTGATCAATACGGGTAGTGTATCATGTAGGTGAACGATATCGAATTCATCCATAGATAATCCCTCTAGAGATACGACTGGATCGACTCCAGCAAGTACTCTGCTCGGAGATAGACGAACGACGTTGATACCTCCCCTCTGGAATTGTTTTTCTTCGTGTTCTGGAACATCCGCACACCAAACGGTTACCTCATGCCCTAACTTGACTAATTCGCGACCTAACATTTCCACATGTTGGTCTCCACCGCCAACATGTGGCCAGAACCAAACATGGACGATTAGCACGCGCAGAGGTGCGTCCTCAGCCGAGGCCATTGCACCTCTCCCAGTTCCTGTTCTGATAAACGGCGCGGAACTCCTGACACTATCTAAATCAGACAATTGTGTCCATTCACAACCCGCTTAGGTCATATTCTCCAACGATTCCCTCCGGTCAATGAAGCGGGTCCTCCTCGCAACTACTGAGCCTGAGGGAGAGGAGTCATACGGGCACCTGATGATTGCTGACGCGCTAAATCGAGCAAGGGTGCCCTTCTGGACAAAGGCTGGAACAGTTAGGAGTTCTTCTGAATTAGATGCGGCCTTGGAAATAGGCGGCATTGACTTAGTGCATTTTGTCGACCCTCAGTCCGCCTCTTTCGCAAGAATAAATCGGTCATATGCTGCAGTTGGGTCATTGTTTATCGATAGCCCAAACTTATCTTCTCGTATGGTCGACGACTTAGATTTACTAGATTTGGTGTTAGTGGAATCCGAAGTATTGTCTTCCCCCTTGAAATCTGAAACTTGGGAAATCGGAACTTGCCTCGATGTTGACGCATTTTCTCCGGAATCAAATCCCAAATCAAGGGATGTGTTAGCATCTATCGATGATGATTCGAAAATGCTGGTATGTGTTGGAACAGATTCTGATTTTGAAGTTCTATTTGCAGAATTGGATAAAGAGATAATTTCTGATTGCAATTTTGTTTTGATGCATTCTAATGAAATAGAGCAATTATTGGATGAAACTGACCGAATAATCGCCCTATTGCAACACTCTGAAGTCTTGATGATTGCAGAGGGTAATCCATACCATCCTAATCTCGAGCTTCATGCTTCTGCATCAGGTTGCCCAAGTTTGAATTGTACTTCCCAAGATCCACGTCAATGGAT